>NZ_JBVVQS010000080.1:0-7674 GCF_055811575.1 Mesorhizobium sp. WSM4815
TCTTCGCCATTGAGCTTGACTTCGGTGCCCGACCACTTGCCGAACAGGATGCGATCGCCGGCCTTGACGTCCAGCGGCACGAGCTTGCCGGCTTCGTCACGGGCGCCGGAACCAACGGCGATGATGTCGCCTTCCTGCGGCTTTTCCTTAGCCGTGTCGGGGATGATGATCCCGCCGGAGGTCTTGGATTCGGATTCGACCCGACGAACGACCACGCGGTCATGCAGCGGCCGGAAATTCGACTTTGCCATTTTGGATATCCCTGGTGCGGAGGTTGAAAGGTTCTCCGTTGCCGGAGCGTGGTTAGCACTCGCCAGTGGAGAGTGCTAACGTGGCGCTGAAATAGGCTGCGGGCTCGTACTAGTCAAGACGTACGAGGGGACGGCCGAAGAGCAAAGGATTTGGAATCGGCGCGGAAGGCTCGCCCCCGTACGGTGCATCCAACTGCCTTAGCGAGCGTTTCGGCCGTAAGCTCTGGGCCAACTTTCGTCTCTGTTTGGAATGTGAAATTATGTGAAATTAATGGCCGAGCAGTCGGCCGGAATCGATGGCCAGCCAAACAGTCTTGAGCTTTTTGCAATTCATCATAACCTAAGTGGCATCGCCAAAAGGAGCGCTTATCGCAATCGATGGTCTGCAAATGCCTGCCGAAGCGCCTGGCAATCCTAAAGCAAGGCGCTCGCAATTTGCTTGTTCGGTAGGTTCCGATCAGCAGGTCGAGAGGAATGCTCGTTTTGAGGACGATGTTTGGGAATTTCGTGATCGAGGTGGATTGTTTCCGTGGTGAGGTTTGCGTCGGCGATTAGATAGACAAGATGGCGCGCCCGTCCAGTGCGCCTACCGCGCGAATCTCTCCCTTCACGAATTCCGCCGTGAACGCAGCGCGTTGAGCCGCAACGGCACCGGAAAGCCTTGACGATCATGCCGGGTACTGGCGTGTGCTGCGATGTTGTAGGTGGTCAGGCGGGCCTTGACGTCATTGCGACGGTAAATGAGCAGCGGGGACCGGGTGGGGGGCTTGGGGTTAGTCCCCGCTGCTTTGAGCTGCCTTCGCAGGGTGCAGTGGCAGCACAACTAAATAGTGACTGAGCGATGACAGGACCCAGACAGCGGAGCCTTGGGCACCCTGTCAGTCTTACATCGGCTAGTGCCGCCCCCAAGGCTACCCGGGCGGGTGTCTCAAGAGTGCGGCGGGGACGGACCTTCAAAGATTGCGACTTCCGCACCCCAGCCTACACTCCGGCCTGACGCGCGTGCCCACCCAATGACGAGTGCCCACCCAATTGACCCCAGCGTCAAGCGACAGGTCATTAGTAGCCGATAAAGATCGCCCCCAAATCGGCCCCTTGGGCTAGCTCGGATAGACAATTCGGGTGAGCGGGTTCAACGGGGTCAAAAGGAGGGGTCGGAATATCCGGGCCAAATTTTCTTACGACCCATCGGATAACAGGCTCATGCGTGGCACCCCCCGTGCCCCTTCGGTTTCACCACACAGGCCCGAGCGAGACGACCGCCAGACGCCGAGAGGCTGCCCGGTGGCGGTACCTCAGACCGACATGAGCACGCGCTGGCGGGCTATCCTTGTCCAGCGGTTGGAGTGCGGAGTGTGCGTAGGGCATACCAATCGGGACGCCTACTTGCGGCTGTCGTCAGTGCAACGTAGCTACCGGGTAACGAAATGGAGGGGTCTATGTTTCTATGGCCGCATTGCGCTCCTGGTCCTCAGGCCGCTCCCGGTAGCGCCCTTCCTGCTTGGCCTTTCGGATACCCTGGGCCTGCCGCCGCCGCCTGTCGTCATAGTCCTTGCGGGCAATCGCAGCGATCATGTCCAGCATCATCCCGTTGATGGCCTCCTGCATCCGGCCGGTGAACTCGTCGGTTCCGCTTGAAGCCATGCTCCAGGAGGTGGGGAGGTCGAGACTGGTCTTCGTCTGCGCGATGTGGATCACCGGCTTCGACGTGCCAACCTGCTCGACGATCCATCTCGACAAGCCAATGAAGAACCACACTCTGATGCAGACGATCGCGCGCGCGAACCGAGTTGCGCCCGGCAAACAAGCGGGTCAGCGCGGATCGATCCGCTGCGCGACCAAACGCAGTCGTTGCGCGTGTGCAAGGTCGAGGAGGCGATCTTCAAGTTTACGGATCCCAACATTGCGGGGAAATCCAAGCTCACGCGGCGACTCGCGCCCGGTCGGCCGGATTTCGCAATAACCATCCGCAGGAAACATCGCGGAGCGAACCGACGCCGGCAGACGATCAATGACAAGCGTCTGAATTGTGACGACCTGCTCGCGCCGATAGGCGCCTTCGGCGACATCCCGCCAACGAACGCGTCCGCGCTGGCGAACCCAACGGACCTCGGCGACGGTGATATGCATATAGTCGCCGGCAATGGCCAGGCCACGATCAGATCCATCGCAGCTTCGTTGCGCACCGGGACGACCGCGGCGACGGAGCACATAGCCTTCGGCCTGTTGGCCTTCGCGATACATCGGTTTTCGCGCGCAAGCGTCCACACCGCGTCTGCCGCTCCCTTCGCGCTGCTGTATTCCTCTATGAGCCTATCGCGATCGCCTCCCGCATGGCGACGTCCATTGACGCTGCATGCTCTCTGCGTAGCCGAAAGGCCTCGAGGAATCGCTGGTGCAAGGAAGAGACTGCCATCCGGAACTCGTTCACAATGTCGTTGATCACTGCTTGTGCGACAGAGGGGTTGGCGGGCCTTCGCTCTTAATGATCTTGAGTGAAACGGAGCCGGGTCGGCTGCTTACGTCGACCGCTTAGGAAGAGGCGACCGTCGCGCGTTGGGCCGAGCAGTACGGAAACGGCTGCAGAGAGATAGCACGCGGGTATAGATATTGGGACATGCGAACAGCGTGTCGGAGGAGCACCGTGTCGATGTCACCATCGGCATCGACGTAGATGCAGCGCATCAGCTTCACCAGTTTGCCTGTCTCTGCGTGTCTTCTCGATCGTTTCCCCGACCAGATGGAGAGGCATTCTAATTTTTCCGTACTTCAGTACGTACTGCCGAGAAAGCCTTTCTTGGGTCGTCTTCCGAAGCGGAAACGTTGAAGGACAGAGGATCATTGGGCCTATGTGTCCACGCTAGCACGGTGATTCATCCAAAAAAATGCACGACAAGCTCCATCGAACAGGAGATT
This sequence comes from Mesorhizobium sp. WSM4815, assembly GCF_055811575.1. NCBI lineage: Bacteria > Pseudomonadati > Pseudomonadota > Alphaproteobacteria > Hyphomicrobiales > Phyllobacteriaceae > Mesorhizobium > Mesorhizobium sp. WSM4815. Next base: position 3,168 of record NZ_JBVVQS010000080.1, read on the forward strand.
TGTCGTCAACCTGCCAGCGTATTACGTGATGTTGCTAGCACCGAAGAATTTCAAGCATCAAAGACTTGCCAATGAACGAACTCAAAAAGGTGTGCCCACACAATGTCACAGCAAATGAGAATGCGAAGCTTTGGCCGATCGAGGATCGACAGGATTCGACACGACACCCATCTCCTGCCAGCCCATTCCCGTCTACTCGACCTAGGGCTGTCGAGCATGAGCAAGACCGTCCTTGCCTTATGGTCTGTGAACTCCGGCGTTGACCTCGCCGAATGGCAGTCGTAAGTAATGCAGTCAAAAGTGTGCATACCGCGACGGCGACCACATTGTTTTAGTCTTTTCAACAGTCTAAGAATCTGACGGTATTCTTGACGGCATTCCTTGGAAAGATGATAAGATTTTACCAATCAAAACAAGCAGTTATAGACCTAATTGATCATTGAGTGGGAGTGAGGGGAGTACCGTGGAGTAGTATCGGATAGCAGAGGACACTCGAGCGAATCCTAGGCCATCGATAGCAGTCGATAGATTCTAGGCGATCCGCAGATCTGCCGCTCTGTCGGGCGTCTCCCCGCTCTTCGAACGGCGCCCATACGCCGTCAGGTCCACCCCAACCTTCGCGACTTTGTGGCCTTCAAATATTCGGTCGCGCGCTGCTCGCGCGACCAGTTCTCGGCGTCGATCACACGGTCGCAGACGATTACTGCTCCTTCTTGAATAGGTCCTGGAAGATCAGCTGGCCCCAAGTGCGGCCGCGTGCGTGCACCAGCGTGCCACCCTCGTTGAGCTTTCCCAGTTTGACGGGTGCGAACCCAAGTTGTTTGGCCAAGGCCGCCACGGGAGCGGTCGCATCCTCGTCGTCGCTCGACAGAAAGACGACCCGGTGGCCGCCCTCGACGATCGGATTGGCAGCCAGGGTGGCCGCAATCAGGTGATTGAACCCTTTGACGAGCTTGGCGCCGGTGAACGCCTTCGCGACGAAGGCGGAGGACGGGAGACCGTCCAGCTCTTCAGGGACTGGAAACACGTTCGTCGCGTCGATGACTGTCTTGCCTTCCCAACTCGGCAGAGCCTTCGCAACCTCGCGGTGCTCCCCGAACGGGACCGCCAAGATGATTGTGTCGGCCTTGAGGGCTTCCCGCAGCGACTTGGCGACGACCGTGGGTCCGATCGCCCGAGCCTGTGGCGCCAACGCCTCGGGCGGACGGCGGCTCGCGACGGTTACGTCGATGTTTTTACGGGCGAAGGCGTGGGCGAGGGCCTGGCCTATCTTACCGAATCCTACAATCGCATAGCTCATAATACTTCTCCGATCCGTGTTAAAACTAAAGTTCGCGAAGCGAACGTTGGCTAGGTTGCTCGCCCAATCGATTAAGTTCTGCGTGCACGCCTGGGAACGAACAGCGTCAGCGCCCTTGGCTCCGCGCCTGGTGATCCCGCGATTGGAGGGCCAACCGCGGGACGGCGTCGGGGTCAGACCTGGGACATGCCCCCGTCGACAACGAGATCGATGGCCGTCGTGAAACGACTGTCGTCCGAGGCGAGATAGAGGACCGCAGCCGCGATCTCCTGAGAAAGCCCGAAGCGTCCCAACGGAACCAGCGTGACGAAGAAGTCCGTCAACTCTTTAGCAATTCCGGCGAAAGCAGCCGTGTCACCGATCGCTCCCGGGCTAATGCTGTTCACCCGGATTTTGCGGTCCTTCAAGTCGTTCGTCCAGCTTCGCGCGAACGACCTGACCGCCGCCTTGGCAGCCGCGTACACGCTTGCTCCAGCATATCCCTTGAGGTGCGCGTTCGAGGCGTTGAGGATGATCGAGCCGCCGTCGCGCATTAGGGGCAGCGCCTTTTGGACGGTGAACAGCGTACCGCGGACGTTGAGATTGAGCGTATCATCGACCAACTGCTCCGAGATCAACCCTATCGGCTTGTCGACTTCTCCGCCGCCGGCGCTGGCGAAGACGATGTCGATGTGGCCCTTTACGGATTTCACCTTCTCGTAGAGCCGGTCGAGGTCTGCCAGGTTGGCGGAGTCGGCGCGCACGCCGGTCACGTTGCGGCCAATCGCCTTCACCGCCTCGTCGAGGACCTCCTGCCGCCGGCCGGTGATGAACACATAGGCCCCCTCTTCGACGAATAGTTTCGCCGTCGCAAGCGCCATACCGGAGGTACCACCCGTGATGACTGCGACCTTACCTTCAAGCTTTCCCATACCTTCTCCTGTCGTGGTGTCGGGACAGCATCTGGCCCCGAGACCCTCGAAATGGGTCCGCAGGCGTCAGTTGTTGAGTGCGGAAGCGCGCACATCGGTGGTGCGAAAACGATCCGCCGGACGACCTGACGCCAGCCGCGACGATCGGTGTCCGCCGTTCGACATAAGCTATGCTGACCGCCCGTACTGCTGTACGATGCGTTAGATACGGGCTTTGGAAGGCGCACCGCGCGGTGCCGGATTGCACCATGATCGACTGGGATGACATTCGCTACTTTCTTGCCGTGGCGCGCGGAGGCTCAGTGCGGGGTGCCGCCGAGGGCCTCGGGGTGTATCACTCGACCGTGCTGCGACGCATCGCACAGCTCGAGGAACGCCTCGGGGCGCAGATGTTCGAAAAGCTGCCTTCGGGCTACCGCCTGACGGCTGCGGGCGAGGAGGTCCTCGAGCTCGCGAACCAGATGGAAGCGTCGTCGCACCAGCTGGAGACGCGCGTCTTCGGGCGCGACCAGAGCGTGCGCGGGCTTCTGCGGGTGACGTTGGCTCCGACCCTCGCGACACACCTGCTCATGCCGGACTTCGCCGATTTCGCGCGTCTGCATCCGGACATCGAGATGGAAATCTTGTCGTCCGGCGAGCTGGCAAATCTGACCAACCGAGAGGCCGACGTGGCGATCCGCGTCGTCTACGACCGCAAAACCCTGCCGCTCAATCTTCACGGCCTGAAGGGACCGGAGCTGTTCGGCGGCGTCTACATGTCTCGCGATCGACTAGCCGCATGGCGTGCGGGCGCGCCTGATCCCATCCGGTGGATCGTCATAAGCACTCATGGAATTCCGGATTGGGTCCGCGAGGGTGAGGTTGGCACCACGGGGGTTCCATTCAGGACCACGGACGGCGAAGCGCAGATCGTTGCAGTACGGCAAGGGCTCGGAATGACGACACTGCCGTGCTTCGTCGGCGATGCCGATCCCCTACTGGTGAGGGTGCCAGGCACCGACCTGCACATGTACGGAACGCTCTGGCTTCTCACACAGGGGGAGACACGCAAGACGAAGCGCGTGCGGCTCTTCACGGAGTTTGTATCCCGCAGGCTCGCCGCGTACGCTCCGCTTCTCGCAGGGCTGTCCATATCGCGAGACTGACGCCCGGCAGGTCGCCGGCTTGCCGTAATCCGGTCGGAAGCCGGGCTGCGATCGCTTCAAGCGACATCGCGGTCGATCTCGCGCGCTGCTGACGGTAGTCTTCGGCTATGCCGGCGGCGCGGCGTCGCCAGTGGATTGGGAAATGTGGACCGATCGATATTGATAGTCGCTGAAAGCGGAGATTTTCTGGAACGATCAAATTCCTCTTTGAATTCAAAAGCCATCCGCATTTGACGGTTCGGCGACGGGAGTTTTCAAGGCGGGGAATATTGTTGCAACAATGCGAACAATCGAGTGGGAGTGAGGGGAGAGTGGCGCGGAGTAGATTAGAGTAGAAGAGGATAGGCAGGGAAACTGTGATGCGGCTCTGTGATACAGAATCGGCCTCTGGCAATGGATCTGAACAGCGGAACGACGAAGCAATCAAAGGGGTAGCGAAAAAGATGGCGCTAGAGTGTATCAATCCGCGCGATCTACCGACCCCAACGACCTATACTCAAGTCGTTGTCGCAAGGGGGGCCAAGCTCATATTCGTCGCTGATCAGGAACCGGAAGACATCGACGGGAAACTTGTAGGCCCCGGTGATCTAGCGGTCCAGGCACGCCAGGTGTTCGCCAATCTTGGTCGAGCCCTTGCGAGCCGCCGATGCCTTTCCCGAACAAGTGGCAAAGATTACGATCTACATTGGTAGCTACGAGCGCGATCACCATCTGGCGATCATCGAAGAAGCTTGAGTGGTGCTGTTCGGCGATCACAAGCCTGGCCGGTTCCTTGCGATGGGCGATAAGACGACAAAATGGTCGTATGTTTTGACAGACGATCTTGCCTCATATCTTGCAAAAGCCGCGACGTTTCCTGGAAGTGAAATCAACCGCCAAACGATCGATGTCGGCTGGCGCGATGGGGCCAGGAGCCAGCAAGAGGTCGCCGATCTCGTCTCCGAGGTCATAAAGAAACGCCTTAGTGTCCGGGCTGTGCCGACCTGCGCGGCTTCTCGGTGGTGACGGCCCCTTGATGGAAATGGTGTCGGCGCGTCTTTCGCTTGACCCGATCGTGGGGGGGGGGCGGGGGGGGGCGCGGGGGGGGGGGGGGGGGCCCCAAAAAAAAAAAAAAGCGAGACCGCGACGATATAAGGGGATGACACGGCCGG
>NZ_JBVVQS010000080.1:7684-109357 GCF_055811575.1 Mesorhizobium sp. WSM4815
CACCCCGTTGGGGCGGGGGGGGCGCCCCCCGGCGGGGGGTTGGGGGGGCGCCCCCCCGTTTTTTTTTGTGGGGGGGGGGGCTTTTGCGCTTCCCCGCTGGGGGGCCCCCCCCGGGCCCCCCCCACGCTAGTGGTCGGAAACCACCTGCATTAGCATCGCAGGAACGACGATACGGTGAAATGGCTTCACCAACGCGAGATAGCTGCTGCCCACCAAATTGTGGGTTTTGACTGCGGTCGAGACCGAGATCTCATGCTCGGTCGATGTGCGTTCCTTGACTTCCAATAACACGCGGAAAGCGAGATGCCAGTCATCGAGACCGAACACGACACAATTGGAGGACTGCCTGACAACTGGCAAGAAGCCAAGATGGGGGTCAGATTTACTTCTCCGCTCCGGTCCAGTTTTCAAGCCGAAAGGCGTCACAATGCCATTTCGCAACGCCAGCAGCCACTTGATCCAACTTGGCTGCCTCCCGAATACCTGCTGCGAAACGCCGACCGCGTCCAAGGCGAGACCTGTTACAACCAATGCATAAGTGTCGCCGAAGTTTGCGCCGGGAAGAAGCCTGTCAGCGTGCGCAAACGGCCTGGCAAAAGGTTTCGCCACAACTTGCGGCCGAGGAGGGCGATGCCTGGCGATGCACATCATTGGGCCTTAGTCCCCCGCACGCCAAAGCACAGGCCGATCAGAACAAGCACGAGTAGCGGAAAGCCGCTTGGCAGCATGATCAGCGTAGCAACAGTTCCCCATCCCAACAATGCCAAGCCGACGAACCGTGGCACGACGATGCCCCTGCGCGTCATCCAGAGGAGGAGCAGGCCCAGGACGATCAATGGGATTGCAAAGCTGCCGATCGTCGACCAGAAGGCGAATCCGCTGAGGATCAGGCCGGGACGCTGATCAGCTAGCGGCCCCCAGTGGTCCCATGTCCACAATGCGCCCCCGAGCCAACCTGGCGCCTGGATCAAGGCGTCGCCGCCCAGAACGAACAGGTGGGCGATTCCGACAGACGTTAACCCGTAGATCGAGTACTTCAACATTTCCTATCCTATTAAATGACTGTGGAAGCTGTTCGACTATTTGCACTTGCCATCCCCCGGAAGCCGCCGTGCAGGCCAGTGCGATTTCTGCGAGCATGCTGCCCGTACCGTCGCCGTCAGCGTTACCGTCATTGATAATCTTGGCATGGTTCTGTTCCGCCCTCATTCGCCTCTTTTGCGGCCCACCTGTTGCCGGGATTGTGACCACGTCGGTATGAAAGCACCTACTCCGCGAGCTCTATACGTACCCGTATACATCGACTTGGTTGTCGAGTCTATACGGCACCGTATAGAAGTGCTATGAGCGGCGTTCCGCGGAGCATGCGAGGAGTTTCATGGCGCAGCGATCGGCAGGTCCCTCAAAAGAGGATTGGGTAGGCGCTGGCCTGACGGCCCTTATCGAAGGCGGTATCGAGTCGGTCAGGATTGAACGCTTGGCCGTCTCGCTCGGGGTCAGCAAGGGGCCCTTCTACTGGCGTTTCAAGAATCGGGACGAGCTACTCAAGGCTATCATCGAGTTTTGGAAGCGGGATTTCACCACTCTGCTCATTGACCAGACCCGGGAGTTTGCCACGGCGCGCGAACGATTGGTTGTACTCGCTGAGTTGTCTTTGGTTCAGCGAATGGGGTCCGTGGACGTTGCGCAGGCCGAGTGCGCTTTGCGGGCTTGGGCTGCACGGGACCCAATGCCCAGGGCTACAGCGGCGGAAGTCGACGCGGCTCGTATCGATCACCTGACCAAAGAGTTTGCCCTAGCGGGCGCTCCACAGCCATTGGCCGGACGGTTGGCCAAAGCGGTCTACGTTGCCCTTCTCGGGCTCTATATGCTTCGCCAATACACTCCGGAATTGGCGGACGACCAATCATTCTTGACCGCGGTTGAGACCGCTTTGGACGTCGCCGAGGCCGCATGCGAGCGCGGGGCCGGTGATATCTGAGTGCTCAGACGATAAGGTGGGCTGCCTGGCTGGTCGTGCTGTAGGCTTCCGCGCCTGGCTTCCTCAGCAATCCAAACGCCGTACAGTCCGCTCGGGCCCGTTGCTTGGTCCGTTCGGCGCCATTCGGCTTCCGCTTCTCCGAGAATGCCTGATGGGGATAAGAGCGTCATCGCTTCATTTGAAAAGGGCGGCAACGATCAGCGACGTGTCGAGATAGTGCATCAGTAACGGTCGCCATCCCGCATCGACCGTACCAGATCGGCAGAACTCTCGGCCTGAGGAGGCATGGTCGCGGTCAAGGATTGCAGGAGCGTCGCGTCGATCCGCTGCCGCGGTCTCGCCACGGCGGTGAGCCGTGCGACCGGTTTACCCCGCCGGGTGATGTCGATCGTATCTCCCGCCTCGACCCTATCCACTAGCTCGCTCAGATGGGCTTTGGCATCTGCCAAGTTGATCACACTCATGTCACGCTCCTGACTATGGAAATGGTCATATGCGTGTTGCGCTTAACACTTCCAGCGAGAGGTTTTTCACGCGTCACGTTCTGCCCCGGCAGCGCTCAATGACATGATCTGCGAGCGTGCCGCGTCCGAAGTGCTGCTGTCAGGCTGAAAATGCGTCCCGCTTTGAAGAATGCAGCCTCATCGATCGTCGAGGTCCGGCAACAACGTGGCGGCCAGCGCCTCTTCGGCGATGGCCACTCCGTGCTGACGCATCGCGGGCGCCAGCGCTCCGTCCCATGACGCTTCGGCCACCTTTCCCTCAAGCGGGTGCGCCAGGCCGGGCGCAGTCCGCACAGCGGCAATATAGTCCGCGGCGCCAAAGCGCCATGGCTCTGCACCGTGTTCTCGCATGACCTGGTTGCCGATACGCAATCCGGGCCAGTCGAAATCGCCGTGATAGCGCAGCTGCGCGCCGGCCTGTGCGAGTTGGGCCAATAGGCATCGTTGCGCGGCGGCCGGCATCCCGTCGGTACACACCAGCGGCGCACAGCCTGCCCCCCATCGGTCCGCGGCGATGGCGAGCAGGTTGGGATTTTCGCAGACGTAAACGTTGCGGTCCGCTACCTCCCATCGCTGCGGCGAGCGCAGCAGCGATCGCAACGACGCATAGGCCGGTTCTCCCAGGGGCAAACGATCGCTTTCGGTCGCGCCTGTCGGCAGGTTCAGGAACAGGGCCGGGCGTGCCAGCTCGTTGACCAGAACGCCTGCTCTGGCCCATGTCTCGCGTATCCGCTCCGCGCCGGCGGCCGGTTCCGCACCGACGTCCTCTCTCGAATCGCGTACCGTCTCGCCATCTTCGTCGGCAGCTGCGGCGTCGGAAGCGGGCATGGCGGTCTGGCGCAGGATCGCCAGCACGAGTGTCGCGGCGCCGCGACCATTGTCAAGCGCATGGGCATCGCTCAGCGCGTCCGCGGCCAGTTGCGAACGTGTTACGCCTTTTGCCGGTAGGCGCCGCAGCACCGCTTCGGCGCGCCGGAAAAGCTCCGCAGCCGCGACCGTATCCCGCCGAGCGAGCCGCTTGACAAGGCCGATGCCTGCCGGCGTCAGCAGCAGCTTGGCCAAGTCGGGATGGCTGCAACCATCTATCACGCTCGACCACAATTTTTGCTGTCGAAGGCGTGCTCCGGCGAGATGAACGATGGAGCCGTCAAGCCTTTCCAGGGCATCGCACAGCGATGTGGCGATGCCGGCGCGCCGCAGGTCGGCGTCGACGCGGCGGACGTCGATCTGCAAGGAGTTCGATCGGCGCTGCGGGCGGCCGAGCAGCGCCGCCAGTGCCGCGTGCTCCTCGTCACTGAGCCCGACGACGCGAATCTGATCGACAGCGCCTTCGAGCGGCGCGCGCTCGAAACGCTGGCGCAGCCGCTTGCGCAGCGAGGCAAGGTGGTCGCCACCGAGCAGGCGTTGAAGACGCGGGTCGACCTGATCGCTCATGCCGGCGCAAATCTGCGATCTGGATCGGCCTCGGGCTTCTTCTCTCGTCCGTCCCAGGTCCATCGCGAGACGAATACGGCATCGATGCCTTCGCGCCGCTGCAATTGGCAGATGGCGACACCTGGCAGTTCGGCATAACAGGCCCACTCGCGCTCGCTGGTGATGACGAAGTCCAGATCGAACTCGCGGATCAGCCCCATGCAATGCGCTCGCGCTGTGTCATCGATGCCGGCAAAGGCTTCGTCGAGCAGCATCAACCGTGGGGACAAGGCATAGCTGCTCTGGCTGTAGAAGCTGGCGACCGCGGCAAAGAGTGGCACCGTGAGGCCGAGCGCCCGCTCGCCGCTCGAAGCGGGTCCGGAAAGCTTGCGCCAATGGCCGTCCTGCCAGCGTTCGACGCGGAAGCGGTGCCAATGGCGATAATCGAGCGCGCGGGCCAGTTGGTCGAGCAAGGTGCCGCCGCTGTCCTTTCCGCCGGTGGCATCAGCGCGCTCGCGCTCGGCGGCGATGCGCTGCTGCAGCATCGCGCCGACGACGCGCCGGTCGTCTGCCGACCATAGGTCCGCGCTGGTGTTGAGCAGGCGCTTGCGCGCCACGTCGAGGCCCACCGGCGCGCCTTCCTCTTCGGACAGCGGCTGCCACAACAGGCGATATCGCACGCCGGTGGAGGTCGGGCGCTTGTGCAGTTCGACGTTGATGGCGTCGACCTGGCGTTCGGCGGCCTGCAACAGGCGCTGGATCTCTGCCGCGATTTCGGCCTGCAGATGGTTCTCCAGGACGGCGCGTTCGTTGGCGCTGAGCAGTTCGCCGCGCTGGGCGATCTCTTCGGCCAGCCGGATGGCGAGGCGGTCCGGCCGTTCGCGACGGTTCTGATAGACGATATCCACCCTGAAACCCCAATCGCTGGGATCAGCCTGGGCCTGGTGACCCAACGCGCTGAGTGCGCGCTGCAGCTCGTTAAATTCTTCAGCTATCTGCCGCCGGACGCGCGCCCACGCCTCATCGTCGTCCCTGAGATTCGACAGCTCCTGTTCCGCGCGTCTGGCCAGCGTCAGCGCGGGGTCGATCGTCCACGGGCTGCCCATGTCAGGCAGTTCGATATACGGCAGCCCTGCAGACAGCAGGCCGGTGCCTGCAAACAGCTGAAATCTGGAGATCGTCTGGGCGCGTGCTTCGCCGCGTTCCTGAAGCACGGCGTTCGCTGTCTCGGCCTGTTGCCCGGCGACCGCGCGTGCCTCACCCGCTTTGCGCAATCTATCGCCGGCGAGCTTCAGCTCGGCTTCGCCGGTTTCGACAGCGCGGCGGGCATCGGTCAGCCTTCGCTGCAGTTCCTCGACCTTGGCGCCGACCGTTTCCCGCAGCAGCTCGAGCCGGGCAGTGGCGTCTTCCGTTTCAATGCGGGCCGCCACGAGTTCCGCTTCGCGCTGCTGCACCTCGCTGCGCGCCTCGCCCTGGCGGGCACGCTGCCGTTGCAACTCGGGCAGTGCCAGACAAAACTCGTGAGCTGCTTGCTCGAGCCGGACCTGTGCATCGCGGTAATGATCCAGCGCCGCTTCGACGGCAGGCAGTGCATCGGGCGTTGCCGGCAGGCGCAAGTCCACGGCATCTGCGGCGAGCCGTTCCCGCACGGCTTTGAGCGCCTGTTCGGCCTCGCGGCTCCGCGTCTCCGCTTCGGTCAGTTTTCGCCAGCCAGACGCGCGGCGTGAGCGGCTGCGGTAGCGGCCATATGAGCGCGCCGCAATTCCTCGTCGGAAGGCGCAAGGCGCCATTCCTCGTCGGCCTGTTCGCGATCCAGCGCGAGCTGCTCGGCTTTTGCCCGCACGGCCCTCAATTCATCGGAGAGTTGCGCCAGGCGGCCAGCAATCTCGGCCAGGCGGCGCGCGCGGGCTCCGGCGCGGGCGGCGTGGCCAACGTAGACCGCCTCCGGCTTGCCCCACGCTCCGGACAGCGCGCCGAGGCGGAAACGGCCGTCGGTGGAGACCCAGGCCTCGCTATCGATCGGATCGTCATCCGCCGAGGCGATGCCCGACAGCACCCGATCAACGATATTGGCCGGCACGGCGCAGCCCGCGGGCACGGTGGCTTCCAGCCAGTCGCCGAGGGATGGAGAATGCTTTTGCCGTTCCAGCAGCTGGGTATCGTAAGGCAGGGTGCCGCCGTCGCCGGCCTGGAGGCGTCCGTCAGGCGATAACCAGGCGTCGAGCAACCCGGCCGCTTCGAGCGCGGCTTCAAGGCCGGCGCGTTGCGGTGCAGCTACTGCGCCGCGAAAATCGATCACTTGCCAGAGCGGCGCGCCCTGACGCGCGTCCCGGACGGAGGCATCACGCGTGTAGGGCAGGGGCGGCGCCATGTCGTCGCCGGCTTCGAGGCGTCCGCGTTCGCCTTCAAGGAGCCCGTATTCCATCTCCAGCGCCTGTCGCTGGCCGTCGAGCGCCACGCGACGCTGTGTCAGAGAGAGACTGGCTCCTTGATACGCCGATTGCAGAAGGTGGCGGGCAGGGTTGTCGCCTTGCAGCGACGCTGTCCATTCCGCCAGAGTCGTCAGCGCCGCCGGCCTGCTGTCGGGATCGATCTGCAGTTGCTTCAGGCCGATGAAATGACGGTCCCAGCCTTCCACCAGGTCCCGGCTTTGCCGTTCGACCTCGGCGTCAGCTCGGGTCCGACGCTCGGCGGCCTCTTCGGCTTCGACCTGCCGCTCACCCCGGATTTCGCGGCGCCGCGTGTAGGCAGCCTCGGCCTGAGCGACTTCGCCGTGGCGGCGACGCAGCAACCCGATCTGTTCACGCCGGCCGGCAACGAGGCTGCGAAGCTCGGCGCAGGCCGCGTCGAAAGCATGCTGCGTCAGTGCGGCCAGCGCGGAAGCCTCCAATCTGGCGAGGGGGTTTGCTGCGTGTTGGCCGGCGATGCCTGCGTCATCGGCGTGAACGGCGGTTTCCCGGCGCAGATCGGCCAATGCGCGTTCCGCCTGCCCCACGCGCCGGGTTGCCCGTTCGCTTTCCTCCGTGCTGAGCTCCAGTCGTCGGCCCGCCGCTTCGACGGCCAATGTCGCCCTCTGCATCGCCCGCAGTCGCGCCGCCTTCTCTTTTTCGGCATTTTCGAGGCGGTTGGCGTCCTGCATCGTCGGGTCGGAGCGCAAGGTATCGAGCCGCGCACGCCCGCGCGCCAGAGTGATCTCGGCGCTATCATGAGCGGTCCGCTCCAGCGCTTCCTGGCTTTGCGCTTCGTCGAAGCGAGCCTGGGCCTCACCTCGTGCTCGGCTGGCATTGTCGAACTCCGTCTGGGCCTGGCGCAACAAGCGTGCCTGCCGGCGGGTCAGCGTACCGGCGTAGACGCGATAACGCTCCTCGAATCGGCTGACGGCCTTGGCCAAGGCTTGATATTCGTCGAGCTGGCGGCGGTCTTCCTCCAACTGCCCGAGCGCTTCAGCAACGTCGCCGAGCAGTTCCGGCGCCAGCGGCGGCAGGGCCTCGGTCAGCGCATTCGAAAGCGCGGTTTCGTCCGGCTTTCTGGAAAGCTGCGGCTGGCGAAGCTGGATCAGTGTGTCCATCAACGCGTCGTAGCGCTTGGTGCCCAGATGGAACAGGCGCTCGTCGACGGCGCGACGGTAGCCGGCCGCGGTGTCGAACACCTGGCCACGGCCATCGAGCGCGTCGCGCAGGCGCTCCTTGGTCAGCACTACCTGCTGCGGACTGATCAACCGCAGATCGCGGTTGATACGCGGCGCGTCGTCGGTGTCTTCCAGCAGGAAGAACCAGCTGTCGACCTGCGGACGAGCTGCTGTCGCAAAAAGGCCGGCGCCGAGCGAAAGAAAACGTGGCGTGCCGTCTTCGGCAACGCGACCGAACTCGATCCACGCATAGCCGATGCGCCGGTCGTGGCTGTTCATCAGCAGGTTCCATGCCATCTTCTTGCCGCTGTCGCCATCAGGCTCGACGCGCGAAGACTTGAGCTGCGCGTCGAGCAGCAGCGGCAGCGTGAGCGACAAAACCTTGGACTTGCCCGTGCCATTATTGCCGCGCAGCAACAGATGGCCGTTGCGGAACCAGAATTCCTCGCTGTCGTAGTGAAAGAGCTCCACCAGGCCCAGGCGCAGAGGCTGCCAGCGCTGCCTTGTGGGCATCGGCAAAGCCGGTTTTTCCGGCGTCAGGCCGAGCAGGTCCAGGCGGTCGTTCATGTCGGTTCGAACCGAAAGCCGAAATCCGCAGCCGGCGCGTTGCGCGTTTCGCGAATTTCGGCGTCGCCCAACGCGAAGCGCGCGAGCGCCGGCAGCGGGCGGACGACGCCGGCTTCCCGCACCGCCAGCTGCAGTTTTTCCAATCTTTCGATCGCAATGGCGGCGAGCTCGCGTTCGGCGCCTGGTTCGCGTGCCGATTTACGCCAGTAACGGCCGTACTGCGCCTTGGCCTCGTGCAGGAAGCCGGCAATGTCATGCTCGTGGATATCCCGGCCGGAGGCCTGCGCCATGTCGCCGCCACCGGCTCGCCGCTGCCTTTGCCCGGCGCCCAGATATTCGGCGACGAGCAGTGTTACATGGGCGTCGGTGCCTTCGGCCGGCACCGCCAGGTCGGTCAGCAGACCGGCTTCGTCGACCAGCGCCAGCCCTTCCGCGCGCTGTTCCGCCACCAGGCCGGCGGCGTCGCAGAGGCGCGCAGCCATCGTTCCGCGCTGGTTGAAGAAATACGCACGAGCTTCCGGGTCCAACGTCTCGACATAGACGACCGGATCGTCGAGGAGTCGGCGTGCGAGTTGGTGGCGCAGCGCCGTGCGCCGGCCTTCCTCGCTGTCCGCCACATGTTCTCCGACCAGCGCGCACAGCCGCTCTTCGAGCGTTGCCGGCGCCTCTTCCGGAGTCCAGGTGGAGGGGCCACGCACCGCCGCCAGCATGCCGGACAGCATGCGGCGCTGCACGTCGTAGAGCGCATCCGCCTGATCTCCTCCGGCCTGCACGAACGTTTCCTCGTCGCCGGCCACGCGGTGCAGCACCCCGAGGATCAGCAATGTGCGGCACACCGAAACGAGTTCGCGCCGCTCGTGTTGCGCCTCGAGGGCGAAGCTGAAGTCGAGCGTCGGCTCGGCGGCGAGCTCCAGCAGCCTCTCGCCGAGCAGGCGCAAAGTGATCTGCGGGTCGGCGCGTTCGAGCACCGCGCAGGCGAGGCAAAGCAGCACGTAGCGCCGGCGATCGTAGCCGGCAATGCCACGCGTGGTGTCGGTCAGGTTTCCGGGCCGCTTGTAGAGGCGCGCGCCCTCGCGCTCGACTTGCAGTATCCAGCCGGTCTCGCGAGAAAACCATTCGCGCAATGCTTCGGCCTGGCGGCGTATGGCGGCGAAATCCTCGTGCCCCGGGCCGATCAGCGGCGTCATCAAAAGCGCGCGCACGCAGGCGCGAAACTCCTCGCGCTGGAAGCGCTGCTGCAGCAGGCCGATGCCACGATCGTCGTTGGAACCGTTCGCCGCCTTCATCGGCCGTCCTGCAAGGGGGTGATGGTGATCAGATGGTCGCGCCCGGCAAAGACGCCATGTGGCGTGTCGATCGTGGCGCGGCTGTCGGCGGCAAGCGGCTTCAGGTGGATGTGCAGCAAGCCGTCGCTGGTCTGGCGTTGCACCGCCGTCTCCGGCCCGGCTTGCTCGGCCAGTGTCTCCCCGAGCAGGCCCAGGAAGAGGCCGAAGGCGTGCTTGTCGAGTTCCCCGAGATCCGAAAGCCGCGCCGGTCGGCTGGTGGCGAGACGCTTGCGCGCCGCTTCGACCTGCTGTGATTCCTCCGCGAGCTGAAGCGCCAGGAACGCACGCTCCTCGGCGCGGTCGCGCACGCGCGGCAGCGGTCCGCGCGGGGTAGCTTCGCCATATTCGCGCAAACGCGGGTGAATCTTGAGCGGCGGGGCGTCGGCCCAGGAGGTGCTGGCCGGCAGCTCGGCGTCCACACTGGCGTTGAGCGAGAAATGCCGCGCCGGATTGAGAGCGAAGGCAGCCCGCGCAAGCCGGTGCGCCTCGCCGTCGTCTGCGCAAGCGGCAAACCAGCCGGCGAGCAGGCGGAAGTCGGCAGAGCGATCGCTGCGGCCGCTGCGGCGCTCATTCAGCGCGGCGATAGCGGCCAGAAGCTGCGGGATGGCCGACCGTGCCCGCGCCCGCAACAGTTCGGCTTGCGGCGGCTCATGGCCGGTGCTGAGGAACCAGCCGCGCAGACCCTTCCAGCGTTCTCGCCATGCTTGCAGGTAGGCTTTCCTCGCCTCGGCCTGATCGTGCGCGCCGCCTGGAGCCGTGTCCCGCGATTCGCGCTCGGCCACCTGTCCAAGCAGCGCCTCAACCTCAGGCTCTAACGCCAAAATGAGGCGTGCGATGGTGTCGGAACGGCGTACCAGATCGCCCATGAAGCGTTCGAGATAATCGATCAGCCGCTTCTTGTAGTTTGCGACCGCCCCAGCTTCGGCTTGCTGCAGCTCGATGCTGCGAGCGACGCCGGCCATGAACGCCTGCGCGTTCTCGGCCAAACTTTCGAAGACACGCACCAGATCCCGCAGTGTTTCGTGGATCTTGGCCACGTCGGGTTGGGTTGCTTGCGCCAGCGCCTGCAGTGCCTGCAGTCGGCTCGCTATGTCCTCGAGGGCCACGGTTTGCAGCTCGGCACGGCGCTGCAAGGTCTGCACGAATGTCGCCAAGGCTGATTCCACTGCCTCGCCGCCCTGCGAGAGCCGGTAGAGGAAGCGTGCACGGTAGAAGTCGCTAAGGCTTGAAACCCGCGCGGTGTCGGGATGCGATTCGAGATTGCCCCATTCCGTGAGCTGAGTGAGCGCCGTATTCACGTCCTCTATGCGCGGCGGCTTGTTCGGCCATCGGGCTTCGGTAAGCACTTCGTCTGGCCGCAGCTGCAGACGGTATTGCCGCTTCGCCGCCGAGAATACGTCCATGATGCAGCGGTAAAATACGGCCTTCTCGGCGCTCACGTGACGGAATAGATCCGCCGGGTCATTCGCAATATGCACAGGCAATCGCCGCCTCCCGGACTCACTCCGAGCGTTTTCGCTTTGTCCTTGCGCCCCGTCAAGACCGCCTGGCGAGCTTTAGGCCTCCGTCTTCCTTGCATGGCGGTCGGTTCGCGCCGGTTCATACACCTTTTCTAAGTACGTACGGGGCGGTAGATGTCAAAGCGCCGCTCGGCGCAAAGCTGGCTCATTGCAGCCGGCTGTTGTGGCGCAGCACCAGGCCAACTGCGCCGAGCAATGCATCGTTCTGCGTGTGCTTGCCAACGATTATCCGCGTGCGCAGTGCGGGCGCGATATCGCGGGACTTGATGAGCGTGTGGCGTTCATATGACGCGATCAGCGGTGCCAGGAGAATATCGCCTGCCAAGGCCATGCGGCCACCGATGATGATGAGCGGCGGATTGATCACCGAGCCGATCAGACCAAGGCCACGACCGGCGAAGTCCGCGGTGTCCTCGATCATCCGCAGCGCCCCGACGTCGCCCTGTTCAGCCATCATGATCACCTCGTCCATCGTCACCGGCCGCCGCACGATGCGCGAAATCTGCTCGAGCGGCCGGGCAAAACTCGCATAAAGCTCCAGGCATCCGCGATTGCCGCACCGGCAAAGATCGCCGCCGGGATCGATGCTGATATGCCCGAATTCGCCGGCGCCGCCGGCGATGCCCGTGACCAGCCGGCCATGCTGGACTATGGCCCCGCCGACGCCGAGATCGATCTTGAACAGGACGAAATCGTCTTGGCCAACGGCCGCGCCCCACATCAGCTCGGCAATGGCCGAGCAGTTGCTCTCGTTGTCGGCGAAAATCGGCTGTTCGAGAACCGGCCCGAACACATCGCGGATGTTGACCCCAGCCCAGGTCGGAACAATACTCGCACGCTGCACCATGCCTTCGCGGCTGACAGGGCCCGAGACGGAAACCCCAACCCCCAGGAGCCCCGCCATCGGCAGACCGTTCTCTACGTAGCATTGGGCAATTGCTGACTTGGCGAGCTCGGCCGCCTGTTGTGGCTGGTAGTCCAGGCCCATGGCGATAGTTTGTTCGGCAATGACAGAATGCGAGACGTCGGCGATGAGGCAACGCATCTCATCGAGGCCTAGGTGGATGCCGACGCAGGTGCCCGCAGCGGGATTGAGCGTCAAGGTCGCGGCAGGCCTGCCAATGCCCCTGGCCCCGTCATGCTGGGCCGAGGATTCAATCACCATTCCGGACTTTCTCAAGCCATTGAGCGCGGTTGAAACTGTCGACCGCGCCAAACCGGTGATGTGCGCGATTTGCGAGGCAGAAAGCACGCCGCGCTCACGCAGGCATCGCACGATCAGGCTCTCCGGTGATGCGGAGGGCTTGTCGATCAGCCAATTTCTAAGCGAAGGTTTGTTCATGGTGAGCACAAAGGACGTTGACTGATAGCTCAAATATGTCATCTTGGAAAGAAGGGAGATGCTGCATCTCCCTCTGCGACGATCTCGAATTGCGTCACAAGCGGTCGATACGAACCGTACATCACATGGGAGTGAAACGATGGAATACCTGAGGACGGCCGTTGCGGCCGCTACGGCGTACACCCTTGTTGCGGGAGCCGCGCTCGCAGAGCCCAAGACCAACCTGTTGCATCAATGGGCGACCGGATCGGACGCCCAGGCTATTGCCAAGCTCGGCGAGATGTTCACCGCCAAGGGTGGCACCTGGCAGCAGACCTCCATCGCGGGCCACACGGCCAACACGCTGGCGAAACTGCGCGCCGACGTGATCGCCGGCAATGCACCGCCAGCGGTGCAGCTCAAGGGACCCGAGATCGCCGAATGGAACGAGACCGGCATGACAGCCAATCTCGACGACCTGGCGACAGCGGAAAATTGGGAGAAGGTCGTCGCTCCCGAATTGCTGCCGGTGATGAAGCCGACCGGCAGCTGGGTAGCGGCGCCGATGAATATCCATCGCATCAACTGGCTGTGGGCATCGCCGAAGGTCATGCAGGAAGCAGGCGTCGCCGAGGTGCCGAAGACGTGGGCGGACTTCAACGCCGCCTGCGACAAGGTCGTGGCGTCGGGCAAAATCTGCATCTCGCACTCGACTGCCGACTGGACCGATTCGACGGTCTTCGAGGTGGTGGTCTACGGAATGGATCTCGATCTCTTCAAGAAGGCCTTCGTCGAGGGTGACGTCGAGGCGATGCGCAGCGACGGCATGGTCAAGGCCTTCGAACAGTTCCGCACCATGACGACGAAATATATGGACCCCGGCATGAACGGCCGCGACTGGGATAGCATGTCGCATCTGGTCGGCCGCGGCGAGGCCGCCTTCCACATCATGGGCGACTGGACGCTCGGCCTGCTCACGGCCGGCGGCTTCAAGCAGGGCACCGACTATGTCTGCGCCCAGGCGCCTACTGACTGGGGCAAGCCGGGCTTCATCCTGAATTCCGACTCGGTGGTGTTCTTCCAGCAGAAGGATCCGGACTACGTCGAGGGCCAGAAACTGCTCGCCAGCACCATCCTGTCGCCCGAGTTCCAGACGATTTTCAATCAGACCAAGGGCTCGATCCCGGCCCGTCTCGACGTCGATCTTTCGAACGGCTTCAATCCCTGCCAGCAGCTTTCCCAGAAGGACCTGCAGGCGTCGATCGATGGCGGCACGCTTGTCCGTTCGATGGCGCATAACATGACGATCCCGCAGAAGGTGCGCGGCGCGATCATGGATACCGTCACCGAATTTGTGGCGACGCCGGACATGACCGCGCAGGACGCAGCCAGCGCGATGGCCGATGCGGCCGAAGCGCAGATGTGAAGACGCTGCCGATGATTGGCCCGGCGCGGCGGGCCCGGCCTGACTTCGCCGGAGCAGCCGATGTCCACGCATGACTTGAATGTACCGGTTGCGGCTCCCGCAACCCCGTGGCGGCAGCGCCTGGGCACGATGGTGCCCATTCTGGTGCTGGCGCCGTCGCTTGCGGCGAGTTTCGTCTACGTCTTCGTCTTCACGCTCTGGACACTCTATCTCTCGCTCTCCAGTTCGTCGCTGATGCCGACCTATGGGTTCGTCGGTCTGGACACTTACGGTTCGCTCTGGGCGAACCGGCGCTGGAACATCGCCTACACCAACCTCTTTCTGTTCAGCGGCTTCTATATCGTCGGCTCGATGGCCATCGGACTGCTTCTGGCGATCCTGATCGACCAGCGCGTTCGCGGCGAGGCGGTCTGGCGCACGATCTTCCTCTATCCGCTGGCAGTCTCCTTCATCGTCACCGGCACGGTGTGGAGCTGGCTCTATAATCCCGTCGACGGCATCCAGGCCTTCGTGCGGGGGCTCGGCTGGACCGACTTCAGCTTCGCCCTGACGGCCAACCGCAACACCGCAATCTATGCGGTGATCATAACCGGTATCTGGCAGTCGTCCGGCTTCGCAATGGCGCTTTTCCTGGCTGGCCTGCGATCGGTCGATCCGGATCTCATCAAAGCAGCGCAGATCGACGGTGCGTCGGTTTCCCGAACCTATCGGAAGGTCATCCTGCCGACGATCGCCCCGATTTTTCTGGCGGTGGCCGTCATCCAGATCCAGTTCGCCATCAAGACCTTCGACCTGGTGGCGGCGTTGACGCGGGGTGGGCCAGGTGTGTCGACTACCTTCCCGGCGATCTATGTCTACGACCTGATGTTCCAGCGTGGGCAGATCGGCGAGGGTGCCGCCGCGGCGATGATGATGCTCGCGGCCCTCGCGGTTGTGCTGGTGCCCTATTCCTTGTGGATCGTTTGGCGCAGGCGGGCGGAGGGCCGCAATGGCTGAAATTGTCACCAACGCCCGGCATGATCCCGAAGCGGCCGCGGCTACGCGGCGATATTTCTGGGGTCGCTTCCTTGTCTATGCGGTGCTGACGCTTTTCGCCGTCATCTACCTTGCACCGCTGCTGGTCGTCGTCTTCAACTCGTTGCGGGAGCAGTCCGACATTGCCCGTAACGGCCTTATCTCGCTGCCGCGCAGCTTCCGCCTCGACGCGTGGGCGCAGGCTTGGGGCACTTATTGCGTCAGCGGCACCTGCGAAGGCATGAAGCGCAATTTCTTCAACTCGCTCTGGATGACGATCCCAGCAACGCTCATCTCCACGCTCCTCGGCGCCATGAACGGCTACGTGCTGTCGAAATGGCGCTTCAAGGGCTCGGAAATTCTGTTCAACCTGATGCTGCTCGGCGTCTTCATGCCAGGCCAGATCTCGCTGATGCCGTGGGCGTTCCTGCTCGGCAAGCTCGGCCTGACCAATTCGACATACGGGCTGGTACTAATACACGTCGTCCAGGGCATCTCGTTCACCACCCTGTTCTGCCGCAACTTCTACGTCAGCATACCCGACGATCTTATCAAGGCGGCACGCATCGACGGCGCCGGCTTCTGGCGGATTTTTCGCAAGATCATCCTGCCGCTGTCGCCGCCGATTTTGATTGTCACCGTCATCTGGCAATTCACCGGTATCTGGAACGAGTATCTGTTCGGCGTCGTCTTCACTTCCGGCCAGCAGCAGCCGATTACGGCGGCATTGGTCGCGCTCACTGCTGGCGGCACGACCGCCCGCGCTTACGATGTGATGAGCGCAGCCGTACTGATCGGCGCGCTGCCGCCGCTGCTGATCTACCTGTTCGGTGGAAAATACTTCGTGCGCGGCCTGACACAGGGCGCCATCAAATGAGGCATCGCCCATGTCCGCGCTGATGATCCGCGACCTTCACAAGAGCTATGGCGGGCTCGAGATTCTGGCCGGCATCAATCTCGAGGCGCGAACCGGGGAGTTTGTCGCCCTCGTCGGCCCGTCGGGATGCGGCAAGTCAACCTTGCTCGCCATGATCGCCGGCCTGGAAACCGTCACCTCGGGCGAGATCTGGATCGGCGATCGGCTGGTGAACTCCGTGCAGCCCAAGGACCGCGACATAGCGATGGTGTTCCAGTCCTATGCCCTCTATCCGACCATGACGGTGCGCCAGAACATCACCTTCGGCATGGAAAGCCGGGGCGTGCCGAAAGCGGAGCAGGCGGAAGCTGTAAAGCGGGTTGCCGCACTCCTGCAGATCGAGCAGCTGCTCAACCGCAAGCCTGGGCAGCTGTCGGGAGGACAGCGGCAGCGCGTTGCGATGGGACGCGCGCTGGTACGCGATCCAAAACTGTTTTTGTTCGACGAGCCGCTGTCCAATCTCGACGCCAAGCTGCGCGTCGACATGCGCACCGAAATCAAGAAGCTGCACCATCGCGTCGGCAAGACGACGGTGTACGTCACTCACGATCAGGTCGAGGCGATGACGCTCGCGTCCCGCATTGCGGTGATGAATCAGGGCTCGGTGCAGCAGTTCGACACGCCGAAGCGGATCTATGACCGGCCGACCAACATGTTCGTGGCCGGTTTCATGGGATCGCCGGCGATGAATTTCATCCCCGCCCGGCTTACCGGCTCAACCAGCATCGCAGTGCGCGCCGCTGACGGCAGCGACGCTGCTCTTGCCCTTGCCGCGCCGCTGTCCGCCGGTGCGCCAAAGGACGTGGTGCTCGGTGTTCGGCCCGAACACATCTACCGCTTCACGACGGACCTGAAGTCGCGCAAACCTGCTGTGCAGCCCTTGCAGGCGCCGGTAGAACTGGTCGAACCGACCGGCGCCGAGACGCTTGCCGTCCTCAGGCTAGGCGACCTGGAGATCACCGGCCGTTTCGAGCCGGATGACGCTCCCGTCATGGGCGAGACGATAACGCTCGGCATCGACATGTCGCGCGCCTGTCTGTTCGATCCAGCAACCAGGGCGCTTCTGTGATCTGATGTCCGTGCAATTCGCGACTTACCCGAGCTTGACCGATCGCGTCGTGCTGATCTCCGGCGGCGCCTCCGGGATCGGCGCCGATATGGTTCGCGCTTTCGTGGCGAATGGCGCCCGCGTATGCTTTCTCGATGTGCAGGATGGACCCGCGGAGGCGCTGGTGCGCGAGCTCGGTGGCGTCGCCAAACAGGCCTCCCTGTACCTCCATTGTGATGTGACCGACGTTGATGCGCTGCAGGCTTCGGTAGAAGACGTGCGCGCTAGGCTCGGTCCGGTCGCCGTTCTGGTAAACAACGCTGCCGATGATCAGCGCCACCCCGTTGACACGGTGACGGTCGAATGTTGGGACCGCAGCTTCGACGTCAATCTCCGGCATCACTTCTTCGCTGCGCAGGCGGTGCATCCGCATATGAAGGAACTCGGCTTCGGCTCGATCATAAACTTCTCTTCCATCGCCTGGCGTTTCGGCGCGGACCAAATGGTGGCCTATGCCACCGCCAAGGGTGCCGTTGTGGCGCTGACGCGCGCATTGGCGCGGTCGTTTGGATCCGACAACATCCGCGTCAATGCAGTCGAACCCGGCGCCGTCATCACCGAGCGGCAGCGCCAGCTGTGGTTCAAGACCCAGGACGCAATCGACCAGACGGTGCAGCGGCAACTGATCCGCCGCGTCCTGCTGGGCGAGGAGATCGCGCGGACCGTGCTCTTCCTTGCCGCCGATGACAGCCGCATGATCACGAAGCAGTCCATCGCCGTCGATGCCGGTCTGCGCTGATGCGATCGCTTCCAAATCCTTCAACGGAACTGCCAAGCTGATGTTTCGTCTCGGCCTCAACCCATACGGACTGACCTACACTCTCGGCCTACAGGGACGCGGCACGCCGCGGCATAATCCGGACGGGACGGGGCTCGGAGGCTTCATAGCGCTTGCGCAGGAACTGGGCGCACGCACGCTCGAGATCTACGAACCGTGGTTGACCGACTTGCCAGACCCCGAAATCGTCGACCTGCGCAGGCGTCTGGCCGCGCTCGACATCGTCCCGGTGGTCAGCGGCGGACTTCTGATGGCCGGTCCGTTGGACAGCGCGTTTCGGGTGGCGCGCCTGCTCGAGGCGACAACGATCCGTATCGCACTGACCCCCGTCCTGTGCGGCGACCGCAACCTGTGGGGCCCGAAATGGAGCGAGTTCGACGCGACAATCCGCGCTGCCTTGACGGAATGGGGGCCGCGTGCGGCGGCTGAGGGCCGGGTGCTCGGCATCGAAAACCATCAGGACTTCGGCAGCGACGAACTGGTCGCGTTCTGCGAACTCGGTGGGCCGGGCGTCGGCATCACCTACGACACCGGCAACACCTTCCCTGTCGGCGAGGCGCCGCTTGCCTTCACGCGGCGCATCGCACCGCACGTCCGCCATGTCCACCTCAAGGACTATCGCGTGCAGTTCACCGATGCGGGCTATCGTCTGGTCCGCTGCGCGATCGGCGACGGCGCCGTGCCCTTCGCCGGACTGGCAGCCATCCTCGCCGAGCATCACGACACGCTGACCGCCGTGCTCGAGCCGGGCGCGCTGGAAGCCCGCCACGTTCGCTGTCTCAGCGACGACTGGTGGAACGGGTATGCGCCGAAGACTGCGCGCGAGTTCGCCGCCTGCCTGAGTGCTGCGCGCGTAAACCGCCTTGCTGACGACGCCGACTACCGGACGCCGTGGGAGCGCGACGATGACGGCGCGCTGGTTTCGTATGAGCTCGACATGATCCGGCGCAGCGCCGCCAACATGAAGAAGTTCGATTTCATTGCAATGGAGAAATCAGCATGACTGCCCGAGAACTCAGCGGCCTGACCGCCTTCGTGACCGGCTCGGGACGCGGCCTCGGCCGCGTCATGGCCGAACGTCTGGCCGAACTCGGCGCAAACGTCGCCATCCACGATCTCGACTGGACCCGGCCGTCGCAATATGGCGAATTCGCAGACCTCGGCGAATCCGCCAGGGGTCTGGAAAAGCATGGGACACGGGTAACCGCGGTTACGGGCAACATCGGTGACAGGCAAGCCGTTGCCGAAATGAAGAGGAAGATCGAAGCGGAGCTCGGCGATGTGCACGTTCTGGTCAACTGCGCCGGCGGCGACATCGGCGCCAAGGGGGTAAAGCCCAGTCCCAACAACGCGCTCGACATCGACTATGAAGACATCAAGGTGCTGACCGAGAACAATCTCATCGGCACGATGCTGGTCTGCCAGGCGTTCATTCCGCCCATGGTCAAACGCGGCTCAGGCTCGGTGATCAACATTGCCTCAGCGGCAGCGCATATCGGATGCTCGCCGGAGGTGGTCTACTCCACGCTCAAGGCGGCCGTCGTCCATTATACGCGCTGCCTCGCCAAGGAACTGATCGACGATGGCGTGCGCATCAATGCGGTGAGCCCCGGCGCCACCAAGACGGCACGGTTCCAGGCGAGCCGCGTCGTCGATCCGGAGCGCATGGATTCGAGCAAGAAATCGCTGAACCGCTATGCCGAGCCTGAAGAGATCGCTGAGGCGGTGGCCTTCCTCGCCGGTCCGCGTGCGCGCTTCATCAACGGGCAGGTCATTCGCGTCGATGGCGGTTTCACCATCTTCCCAGGTTGAATCGCGACCGTTCACATGGCGAATTGTTGGGCTGAGCGCACCCCCATGAGCAGGGCCACGACTGCCCATTGCCGACCTTACTTCGTTGATGGGTTGCGATGTGCTCGCAGAGCCAGGAATCGACGGTGAAGTTCGGCAACACGTCAATTCTCTTGGCGACACGCTGACGTTACAGCCCGCCTGTATGCACCCACGCAATGGCTCAGATTTGTCTGGGTCGGTCTACTCGGCGCCCTGAGAAGGCGAAGATTCCGGATCGAGGCGCTTGGGCCACCGTGCGCCTGGGCAGAGCGAAACGGTCCGGTCTATAAGCTCAGAGGCGCAACATTAGAGGTTGGGGGAACAGATGAGGGAAGAGAACGACATTGAGAAGTTGGTGCGCACGCTGCGTGCTCGAGCACCTGACGACGCGGCTGAATTGCTTGCCCGAGAGTCTCCCGAGTTCATCCGCGACGCACTAAAGTTGTTACCGGATAGGCACGCCCGGAAGGTGGCGGAGCATTTTCCCTCGCAAAGGAGGCCCATCAAATCTCATACCGACGGCAAGGATCTCGCGATCCCCGAGGCCATCGTTGAGCTGATGGATCCGATCCCCGCCAGCGTTGCTGTCGGGACGACGGTAGCCGCCGCTGTCGAGGCCGTCAGGCGCGCGCAGGTGCCGACCGAGTTGACTTACCTCTACATCACGGACGAGGGCGATAGACTGGTTGGCCTAGTGGTCTTGCGCGATCTGATGCTGAGCGGGGCCGACGCGACGGTGGATCAGATTATGCTGGCAAGTCCGTTCGCCCTTCACGTCGATATGCCTTTGAGCGAAGCCTGCAAGGCGGCGGTACGCCGTCACTACCCAGTCTATCCCGTGGTGGACGCGGAGAACCGGCTGCTCGGGCAGGTTCGCGGCTGGCGGCTGTTCGAGCAGCAAATCATCGAGATTTCTGCCCAGCCTGGCCAGATGGTGGGTGTCCAGAAGGAGGAGCGTTCTTTCACTCCGCTGTTTTCAGCCTTCTTGAAACGTCATCCGTGGCTGCAGCTCAACCTGCTGACGGCCTTCATAGCCGCTTTCGTGGTCGGCTCGTTCACAGGCACGATCGAGAAGATCGTCGCGTTGGCGGCGTTCCTCCCGGTGTTGGCCGGACAGAGCGGAAACACCGGCTGTCAGGCGCTGGCTATTACGCTGCGTGGCCTCGCCTTAGGGGATGTGGACAAACGACCGAAGCTGCACTTGGTGCTGAGGGAGGGAGCGCTCGGGATCGCCAACGGCTTGCTCGTCGGTCTGGTGGCGGCTGCGGCCATGTGGTTCTACGCTTCACGGCAGCCGGAGTCGGCATCCCAGGCGCCCATGCTGGCGCTTGTGATCCTGCTCGCCATGTCCGGATCGTGCCTCATGTCCGGGATCTCCGGCGTGCTGATCCCGTTGGGCCTGCGGCGGGTCGGCGCCGATCCGGCCGTGGCTTCCGCGATCTTCCTCACGACGGTGACCGATATTGTAGGCATGGGCTTGATGCTGGGACTGGCCACCATGCTTGTGCTGTAGGCACGCTCGACGGACGTGATCGCGGACGAGGACGTTGTTGCCTATGAAGTGACCTCGTCGGCGTTCAACAAGATAACAAAGGCTAAGCCGCACATCGCGCAGGCCGTCCTGAGAAGCATCGCCCGCCAGCTCTCCGAGCGCTTGCGCACCGCGGCGGAAGACCTTCGGATGAGCTCCATGTGACCCTGATGCGTCGTGCGGCGACCAGATACGTGGAGAATCGCGCAAACAATATTGATCTTGTCGGCTGCGCAATCCACCGCTGATTATGATTTTGATTAGTTGCCGTTTGTAGCGAATACTTTCTGGAAGCCAAGCAACGCTGAGAAGATGTTTGACCAACCAGCGTAGGCGAAATGCGAATGGACGCGATAGTTTGTTGCGCAGCTGCAACAGCTGCTGAAGACTCGGAGGTTTCCTGACAGTTCTGTCGCTTTTTTTCGTGCAGGCGTGCTAGATCCGCTGCACTAGTCGGGTTGGGGTGGGTTCTCGGCATGCATTCCTCGTTTTCAATGATCCTCGGCTTCGCCGCGGCGCTGCTTTGTACCGGCATATTGCCGGCCGGCGCACAAGGTCTCTATCCGGCCTATGACGATGCGTTTTCGGCCCGCATTGCCAATCCGACCGACAACGGAGCGCTAGCTCAATTCGTCACAGTTGCCGTCAACGCAGGGCAGTACGATCAGGCGATCTCGTCGATCGAGCAGTATCTCATCAAACATCCTCGCGATGCGCGCGCCCGGCTCTCGGCCAGCCGGTTGTATTATCATGTCGGCTCCTATGAATTGGCCCGGCGGCAGGCGCAGTACGGCCTCGAGGTCGGGGACCTGTCCGCGGATGAGCAGCAGGAAGCCGTGCGCCTGCTCGCCCGCATCGAGCGCGCGTTACGTGGCGTCACCTGGGAAATCGCTCTGACTGGCGGCATGTTCAGCGCATCCACCGATTTTGAGCCGGGCGGGGCCGAAGACGACCGCACCTTGGTCTCGCCCTATGGGCGGGCGGAAGGCTTTATCCGATGGGATCTCGGGACGCCAAGTGCTGATGCACTTGTCCTCTCGGGCTCGCTGGCAGCGACAGAGCGCTTTTTCACAAAAGACCTGTCGGTTCCCGGTGCCGAGGAGACTTTTATCCACGGGAACGCCGCCATTACCTTGGACAAGGGACTGCCCAACAGCGGGATCGATTCGCTACGGCTGCTACTTTCCGCGTTCGCCGTCACAGATCGCTTCGACAGCGACGTTCACGAGACCGGCGTCGGTCTAAGTGGGCGCTTCCTCGTGCGCCCCACCGTCGAGACGACGCTTTTTGCAGGTGCCGGCTACATCGATCTAAGCAGCTCGAAAGGCATCTTCGCCGATAGCAGGGTCTTCTATGAGGCAGGCGGCAGCTACCGATTCCGCAATGGCCAGGCGCTCGGACTGCGCCTAGTCGGCTCGACTGACTTCGCCTCCGGAGCTGGCGAAATCGGCCGCAGCTACATGGGAGAGGTCCGCTACGGCGGCGTGGTGATGGAAGTACCGGACCTTTTCGCATGGTCTCACCAGGTCGCCGTCTCGGCCGGCCACAGCGACACTCCCGACTTGTCCGCCGGCATCGGCACGAACATCCAGAGCGACTTCTGGCGCATTGCCTCGGAAAGCGATTTTCAGCTCACTGAATGGCAGAAGGTCAGTGTCGATCTCGCCTATCGCGAAACCGACTTCGAGATCGCCAACGGCGACCGAGATTCATTCGAATTGCTCGTGAGTTACACGTTGACACTCAACTGAAGAGGCCGCGATGAGGACCCTGTATCGTCAGATAGCCACTTGTATCGCCTGCCTTGCCTTTGCGGCACCATCTGGCGCTGAAACGGTTGGGTCCATGACGGCCTACCAGACCAACATCATCCGCAATCACGGCGAGGCGATGAACGTCGGCGCTGGCGTCGAACTCGGCGACCAGCTGCGCAGCAATATCACCGGTCTCGGAATGCTCGTGTTCCGGGACGAGTCGAGCGCCAAGATTGGTCCGAACACCAGCCTGACGATCGATGAATTCGTCTACAATCCGGGGTCCCGATCAGGAAAGATCGACATCAGGATGAACAGCGGCCTGGCCCGTTTCTACGGCGGCCAGGTTTCGAAAGGCGGCGACATGCAAGTTGCGACGCCACACATGGTGCTCGGAGCCAGAGGTGGCATCATTGAAGTGCTTGTGATTGCTGGTCAGACCGTCGGCATACTGCGCGCCGGCCGCATGACCTGCATGATGAATGGTCGCAAGCTCGTGATCACAAACCCGGGCCACGCCTGCACGTCGGACAATGACAAACTGCTGACCGGCTACGGCGGTATCGACGCGTTCCCGATTTTGGACAGCATCGATCGAATAGCCGGCACCGGCCTGCCAGGCGAACCGGGTCCGGGGCTGAACGTAAGCGCGATTTGTGCGTCAGCACTCGGCAATTCGCTCAAAGCCTGCAAGTCCACCGACGGCGCATTGCCCGGCGTGGCCATGGAGTTCCCTGACAGCCCAACGCCCCCTGTAGGCAGTGGGGTGGATGATGAGGATGATGACTGCTTTCCCGACTGCCGGTAAGGCTGGCCGAGCGGCATGAGCCCCTCGCTTGATTGGCGGCGGGCTGCCAGGCGGAAAATACCTGGTCTTGCGGTCGTACTCTTGCTGCTCGCTTGCCATTTTGCTTTCGACGGGCCGCTGTCGCGCCTGCGCGAGCGCACGTACGACCTCTACCAGTCCCTCGCCCCGCGCCAGGCGACGAACAATCCTGTTGTCATTGTCTCGATAGACGACGCGAGCCTTAAGGCATATGGGCGATGGCCTTGGAACCGTGGCCTTTTGGCCGATCTGGTCGATGGTGTCGCCGAGTCCGGTGCCGCGGTGATCGGGCTTGCGCTGGTGCTGCCCGAGGCTGATATCTCTCCTGATGGCATCGCTGGAGACAAGCGCCTCGCCAGCGCACTGGCGAAAAATCGAACGGCGCTCGCCGTCAGCCTGGGCAACGAGGTGACGGTTTCAGAAGCAGAGCCCAAAGCCGGCTGGTCGATCGTCGGGCAGGTACCCGAGACGCTTCCTGGCTTCACCGGTCTGACAGGCTCCCTTCCTGATTTCTCGAGCGCCGCTGCAGGCCTCGGCGTAATTCGCACTTTGCCCGATCCCGACGGCGTACTACGCCATGTGCCGCTGCTCTGGCTCCGAAATACGGCTCAAGGCGTGCAGCTCTGGCCGTCGTTCGCGCTCGAACTCCTGCGCCTCTACGCCGGAGAGAACGGCTACGTAGCTCGGATGAATGTCGCCGGGTTTGACGCGCTCAGGATGGCCGGGACCATTGTGCCACTTGAGCCGCAGGGCAGCATCCGCCTCTGGGAAACCGACACCAATACGCCGCGCATATCTGCCAGTAATATCCTTTCGGGTCGCGGCGATCCGCTGCTCCGGAACGCGATCGCCATTGTTGATCTGTCAGCCGTGGGATTGACGCAGTATCTGCCCACCCCGGCGCGTCCGGCGCGACCAGGCGTGGACATCCACGCTGATGCAATCGGCCAGATCCTTGCCGGGCGCTATCTTGTAGAGCCAACGCAAGCGCGTACGCTGGAGCGGCTGTGGTTGGTCCTCAGTGGCATCGTTTTCATCGGGCTTTCTGGAGTGCTCGCCCAGCGTGTCATGCTTGGCGCCCTCGCTCTGGCGCTCCTGGCTGCCACGCCCTTCGCGTTCGGCGCTCTCGAATACAGCCTGCAGGGTAAGCTCTATGACCCACTGCAGCCGGCGCTTGCGACGATCCTCGTAGCTGGCTTCGAAGGCTATGCCCTCTACAGGCGCAGCGAGCAGCGCCGGTCCACCCTGGCACGGCAGTTTTCCCAATATCTGTCGCCCTCCGTGGTGCAGCGCCTCGCAAATTCGGACACCGAAGCGATCCTGTCCGGCGAGAAGCGCGAGATCACAATCCTGCTGAGTGACATACGCGGCTTCACGACGATGAGCGAACAACTCGATGCCCAGGAAATCGGAAAGGTGGTCAATCACTTTCTCGGCCTTGCGACCGATGAGATACTCAAGCGCGACGGGACCATCGATAAGTTCATGGGCGATGCCGTGCTTGCCTTCTGGAACGCGCCGCTTGATCAGCCAGATCATCGTGAGCGCGCGCTCGAAGCCGGGCTCGCCCTGATCGAACGGGTCAAGCGCGAAAACGCCGCGTTCACCGCGCGCGGGCACCCCCCTATCGAAATCGGTGTCGCCATCGAGACTGGCATCTGCTCCGTAGGGAATTTCGGCTCCGAACGGCGCTTCGATTACACCGCGATCGGCTCGCCGGTGAACCGCACGGCACGGCTCGAGTCAACGACCAAAAAGCTGAGCATCCCCCTGGTGCTTGGTCCCGGATTTGCGCAAGGAGCATCGATGCCGGTTGTCCAGGCGGGTGCCTTCGAACTCCAAGGCTTCAAGGGTGAGGTGCCGGTTTTCACCGTTCCGGAGATACAGCCCACGTCGCAATCTGCCGAGGCAGTGTGATGCTTGGCACCAGTTCAACTCGCTATGTCATTGGCAGCCGGCGAGCGGAAGCCAAGGGCGGCGGAAATACGATGGGCGGCCCGGGCCACCATGTCGCCCAGTTCGCTTATACGCTCTTCCGGCACCCGGTTTTCCGGGGCAGCGATGTTCAGCGCCGCGATTATCTTACCCGGCGCCACGAACACCGGTGCGGTGATCGAAATCAGATCGTCGTTGATCTCGCCGCGACTGACGAAAAACTTCGCCTTGCGGATTTGCTCGAGCCCGCCCCTAAGAAGCCGAGGATCGGTCACCGTTTTCCTGGTGAAGCGCTTCAACGGGCCGGAAAGAATGGCCTCGCGCTCCTCATCACCCATATGGGCCAGGAACGCCTTGCTCGAACCGGCATGTAGCGGACGCCGCCGGCCGACAATCGCATTGACGCGAAGATCCCGCTTCGGCTCCCATTTGGCGACGCAAAGGCTTTCCTGGTCATCGCGGATCCGCAACTGGGTGGTTTCGCCGATCTTCTGACCGAGTTCTTCCAGAACAGGGTTTGCTATGCGGATCAGGTCCATCTGTTCGCTGGCGGCGTGGCCCAGCATCAATGCAGCGAGGCCGAGGCGATAGCCTTTTCCATCCGATGATCGCGCCAGCAAGCCGCGCCGCACCAGCGTCTGCAAAAGCCGGAAAGCGCGCGCCTTGCTGTCGCCGGAACGCCGCGCGATTTCGGAAACGCCAAGATCTGCCTCGCCGGCCACAGTCTGCAACAAACTGATCGCGCGATCGACGGAATCGACCGTGTACCGGGTATCTGCTTGATCGGTCATTTCTCACTTCCTCGCCAAAGCGTCTCGTGCAGGAGGTTAAACGAGAAAATTTGTATCGTCTAGTGAAACGATGGTTTATCTGTGTTGACAAATAGTGAAGCTTTCGTTTCACTCGCTGTCAGGAAGGAGGCCGGCACCATCAGCGGATCCCAAGCTGGGCTCGATCATGGCAAGCGGCAGCGGAAAAGAACTCCTCCGATGGAACTATCCAGAGTGGACACGGAGAAAACCAATGATGAACCGGACAATATCGCGCCGTGCGCTGATGCAATGGGCGCTCGGCGGTGCCGCCGTCTTGCAAGGCATTAGCTTGACGGGGCTGGCCCAGGCAGCGGCAACCGGCCAATTGCGGATCGGCATGGCTGCTCCGCCGACGACGCTAGACCCGCATCTGAAGAGCAATGCGCCGAACAACGCGCTTGCCACCCATATCTACGACACGCTTGTCACCAACGACGAAAAGTCGATCTCCAGACCGGGGCTGGCGACGGCCTGGCGCGCGGTCGACGACACCCATTGGGAGTTCGACCTGCGCCCAGACGTGCGCTTCAGCGACGGTGAGCCGCTCACCGTAGACGACATCGTCGTCTCATTCGACCGGGCCAACACCATCGACAGCACGGCGTCGTTCCGGACCTACACGCGCAACATCAAGTCGATCACCTCGCCCCAAACCGGCAAGCTTCTCATCGAAACCAAGCAGCCGGAGCCGCTTCTGCCCAATTCGCTCAGTCGCATTCGCATCATCCGCGCCAAGTTCAAGGATACCCCGAGCGATCAGTTCAACAACGGCACCGCGGCGATCGGAACTGGCCCCTATGTGCTGAAGGAATATGTTTCCGGCAACCGTGTCGCGCTTTCCGCCAATCCCAACTACTGGGGACCGAGGCCTGCTTTGCCGGACGTCGAGCTCCGCATCGTCACCGATGCCGGCGCGCGGCTTGCCAACCTGCTCGCCGGCGATCTCGATCTCGTCGAACAGGTGCCCTACGAGGGTGTTGCCCGCGTCGAACAAGACGAGCGCTTTCACATCATCCGCGGCGTATCGAGCCGGGTGGTCTTCTTCTCGCTGGACACGTTCAGGGACGTGACGCCCTTCATCAGCGGCAAGGATGGCAAGCCGCTCGACCGCAACCCGCTGAAGGATCTGCGTGTGCGGCAGGCGCTGTCCATGGCGATCGACCGCAGCGCCATTGTCGAGCGCTTGATGCAGGGCAATGCCATTGTCGCTTCACAGTTTCTGCCCGCCGGCGCACCGGGCACCTCGGCTGCTATCAAACCCGTTCCATTCGACGCTGCAAAAGCCACGGCCCTGCTTGCCGAGGCCGGCTACCCCGATGGCTTCCGCCTGACGATCCACGGGCCCAATGATCGTATCGTCAACGATTCGAAGATCGTGCAGGCCGTGGCCCAGATGTTCTCTCGCATCGGCCTGGAAGTCAGCGTCGAGGTCATGCCCTGGTCGGTTTACGCCGACAAGGCGGATGCCCATGAGTTCAGCGTCAATCTGGACTCCTGGGGCGTCAACACAGGCGAATCCTCGAACCCGATGACAGCTCTGGTCGCGACGCAGAATCCGGACGCCGGTATGGGCATCGCCAATTCGGGCCGCTACTCCAATCCCGATCTCGATGCCAAACTGGCTGTGGCGAAGCGGACGCTGGACGACACCAAACGCGAAATGATGCTCTCGGAGCTCAGCGACATCGTCTTCAACGACGTCGCCCTGATTCCGCTGCACCATGAGGTTCTCGTCGTGGCTGCCCGAAAGGACCTTCAGTTCACGACGCGGGCCGACCAGTATACGCTGGCCATGAACGCCAAGATTGTCTGAGGAGGTGTAGACTTGACGAGCATCGCCACGGGATCTGTTGCGGATCGCGGTCGCGCTACATACGATCTTGGCGCGACCGCCATCTTTGCTTCCAAATCGGACCCACGCTTCCACTATTGCCTGTATGTACCGCCCGCGGTTGGGGAAGGCGCCCAAGTCGACTTGCTGGTGGCCGTCCATGGTACCGGCCGCACCTCGTTCCTGGGTTTCCGTGATGCGTTCGCCGAGTTCGGACGCTGGAACAACTGCGCCATTTTGTGCCCGGTGTTTCCAATGGGGGTTCTCGGCGACGATGCCCGCAGCGGATACAAATACATGATCGAGGGCGACATCCGCTACGATCAGGTGCTGCTCGCGATAGTCGAGGAAGTCGTCGCGAAATACCGTCAGGACTGGACCCGCTTCGCAATGTTCGGATTTTCCGGCGGCGGGCATTTCACCCATCGCTTCGCCATCCTTCATCCCGACAGGCTATGGGCGGCGTCGATCGGCGCACCGGGATCGGTGACCCTGCTCGATCCCACGCGGGACTGGTGGGTGGGGATTCGCGACCTGCCGGAGAAGTTCGGCATCACCTTCGACGCCGCCGCGCTGGCAAAAGTGCCTGTCCAGATGATCGTCGGCGATGCCGACCTGGAGACCTGGGAAATCACGCACGCCCAGGGCAGCACCCATTGGATGCCGGGCGCCAACGATGCAGGACAAACGAGGCCGGAGCGCCTCAGCACGTTGTGTCGATCGTTCGAGGAAGCGGGTGTGCGCGTACGCTTTGATTTGCTGCCCGGGGTAGCCCACGAACGCGACGCGGTTCTCGATCCGGTCAAGGATTTCCTGGCCCAGGCGCTCAAGGAACGACGGAACGCATCAAGATGAATGCAATGATCGTTGCGCCGCAGCCGGAGGCGGTCGAGGCGGGCGCTCTGGTGCTCAAACGCGGCGGCAACGCCGTCGATGCGGCGATCGCCTGCGCTTTCATGCAAGGCGTCGTCGACCCTCAAATGGCCGGCATCGGGGGCTTTGGCTCGATGCAGGTCTATATGCCGCGACGCGGCGTGCACGAGGTGCTAGAATTCTACGCCAGGGCGCCGCTCAAAGCGTCGCCTGAAATGTGGAGCGACCTTCTGGTCGGCCAGTCGCGCGACGGCTTCGCCTTTCTGCTGGAAGGCGGCATCAGCGAGATCGGCTATCTCGCCGTCTGCACACCGGGCAGTGTCAAGGGCTATGCCGAGGCGCTGGCGAGATACGGCACTTTTGAGTGGGCCGACGTCGTCGCACCCGCGGCCAAGCAGGCGAGGCGCGGCTTTATGGTCCGCCCGCATGTCCATTGGTACTGGGCCCAGGACGGCGTAGATACCGGCGAAGTGCGGACCCTTGACAAGCTGCGCTTCAGCAACACGGGGCGCGCCATCTATTTTCGCCCGGACGGCGCGGTCAAGCTGCCAGGCGACGTCGTCGTCAACACCGACCTCGCCCAAACGCTCGAGCGCATCGCGGCCGCCGGTCCGGACATTTTCTACAAGGGCGAGATCGCCGAAGAAATCGCCGCCGACATGGCCGCCAACGGCGGCCTTATCGGGAAGGATGATCTGGCGCGCTATGAGCTATCCACCGCGCAACCGCTCTGGGGCGAGTATCGTGGCTACGATATCGCGACCAGCCCGCCGCCCGCCAGCGGCATATCCATGCTGCAATTGCTCCACATCCTCGAGCATTTTGATGTCGGAGCCATGGAGCATGACGGTGCCGAGCACATCGTCCTGCTGGCGGAGGCGATGAAGCGCATGACCATCGACAAGGACCGCCATCTCGGCGATCCTGCCTATGTCGACGTGCCGGTCGCGCGGCTGCTGTCCCGCGACTATTGCAGCGGGCTCGCCGCCGAGATCAAGGCCGGGCTGCGCGCCAGGATCGAGCGCGTCGATGACCGGTCGCCGCGCGAGACGACCCATATTTCGGTGGTCGACCGTGAGGGCAATGCCGTCGCCTTGACCCACACGCTGGGCAGTCCCTCGGGGGCGATCACCGATGGCCTGGGATTCATGTACAACGGAACGATGAGCCGCTTCGACCCAAGGCCGGGCCGGGCCGGATCGCTGGCTCCCGGCAAGCGGCGGGCCAGCTCTGCGGCGCCCACAATCGTATTCAAGGACGACCGGCCGGTGATCGTCATGGGAGCGCCCGGCGGCAGCTATATTGCGCCGTCCATGGCGCAGGGGCTGATGAATCTCATTGATTTCGATATGAGCATGTCGGAAGCGGTGGCCGCCCCGAGGATCGTGGCGGTGTCGAACACAATCGACGTCTCCAATCGCATTCCGCGCTATGTCACTGAAGAAATCGAGGGCCGGGGCTACGAGGTGAAGCGCTCCTGGCAAAGTTACGCTTTTGCCGCCCTCCACGGCATCCAGATCGAAGACGGAATTTGCCGCGGCGGCGCCGATCCGCAGCGCGACGGCATGGCGATGGCGGTGTCGGCGTGATGTGCCGCGCACAGACGACTGGCGACCCTTTCCGGCAATCAGGCTGCGGAGCGATGCCATGACCGCAGCCGTCGCGCGCCGGCTGCTCCAGGCCGTGATGGTCATGTTCGCCATGACGGTTATCGTCTTCATCGCGATCAACGTCATCGGCGACCCCGTCGACATTTTGATCTCGCCCGACGCCGATCAGATCGAGCGCGCGCGCGTCGTCCAGGCACTCGGGCTCGACCTGCCGCTTTGGCAGCAGTACCTCCGCTTCCTCTGGGCAGCGCTGCATGGCGACCTTGGCGAGAGCTACGTCTACAACGAGCCGGCGATCAGGGTGATCCTGCAGCGACTGCCGGCAACACTCGAACTGGCCGTCTCTGCCATCCTCATTGCCATCGTCGTCGGCGTGCCGCTCGGGCTTTATGCCGGACTGCGGCCGGATGGCATCTTGAGCCGCGTCATCATGACCGTCAGCATCCTCGGCTTCTCGTTGCCGACCTTCTGGGTCGGGCTGGTGCTGATCATGTTTTTCGGCGTGCAGCTCGGCTGGTTGCCGAGCGGCGGGCGCGGCCAGACCGCCGAACTGTTCGGTGTCCAATGGGCGTTCCTGACCAAAGACGGCCTTGCCCACCTGATCCTGCCGGCGGTGAACCTCGCCTTGTTCGACGCCTGCCTCATTCTGCGCCTGACGCGCGCCGGCGTCGCCGAAGTCCTGCCGCTCGATTTCGTCAAGTTCGCGCGGGCCAAGGGCCTCAGGGAAACGCGCGTGATCGGCGTCCACGTCTCGAAGAACATCATGATCCCGGTGGTGACCATCATCGGCCTGGAATTCGGCTCTATCGTCGCCTTCTCGGTCGTCACCGAAAGCGTGTTCAGCTGGCCTGGCATGGGCAAGTTGATCATCGACAGCATCAACGTGCTCGACCGTCCGATCATCACCGCATACCTGATGGCGATCGTCGCCTTCTTCGTCATCATCAATCTCGTCGTCGACCTGACCTATACGGCACTCGACCCGCGGGTGCGGCTCCAGGGCGAGGGACCGTGACATGAGCGTCGACACCTTGCCGCCACCGATGCCTACCGAGGCCGAGAAGGGTGAAGAGGCGCCGTTTCGAGTGCTCGTGCGGGCATTCTTCCGCTCGCCTGCCGCCATTGCCGGCTTCGTGCTGCTGACCGCGATCATCGGGCTGGCGCTGCTCGCGCCACTTATAGCGCCGCAAAATCCCTACGACCTCAACCAGCTCGACATCATGGACAGCCGCCTGCCGCCCGGCTCGCAATCGATGACGGGCATGATTTTCTGGCTCGGCACCGACGACCAGGGTCGTGACATGCTTTCCGGCATCATCTACGGCCTGCGCATATCGCTCGGCGTCGGCGTCAGCTCGGCGCTTTTCGCCGCGCTGTTCGGCGCCTCTTTAGGCCTGCTCGCCGCCTATGTCGGCGGTCGGACCGAGACGGCGATCATGCGCATCGTCGATCTGCAACTCTCCTTCCCCTCCATTCTCGTTGCCCTGATGATCCTCGCCTTTCTCGGCAAGGGAATCCTCAACGTCGTACTCGCTCTGGTGATCGTCGAATGGGCGACTTATGCACGTGCCGCGCGCGGCACGGCGCTGGTGGAGCGGCGCAAGGAATACATGGAGGCGGCAGAGTCGCTCGCCATTCCGCGATGGCGCATTCTGTTCGTCCATCTTCTGCCCAACTGCCTGCCGCCGCTGATCGTGATCGCAACGGTGCAGGTGGCGCGCGCCATTTCGCTGGAGGCGACCTTGTCCTTTCTTGGCCTCGGTGTGCCGATCACCGAGCCGAGTCTCGGCCTGCTGGTCGCCAACGGCTATCAGTACATGCTCTCCGGCATGACGTGGATCAGTTTCTATCCCGGCGTGGCGCTGCTGATTACCGTGGTTGCGATCAACCTCGTCGGTGATCGGCTCCGCGACGTGCTCAACCCGCGGGGGCGCGAATGAACGCGACCGTGCTCGAAGTCCGCGATCTCAGGACCCATTTCGGACAAGCAAAAGCCGTTGACGGCGTCTCGTTCAGCGTCGCGCGCGGCGAGGTTCTGGGTCTCGTCGGTGAAAGCGGGTCCGGCAAATCGGTCACCGGCTTTTCCATCATCGGCCTTGTCGATCCGCCAGGCACGATCGTCGGCGGCCAGATCGTCTTCGACGGCCGCGACATCACCCGCTCCAGCCGCGAGGAGATGCGAGCGCTGCGCGGGCGCCGCATGGCGATGATCTTCCAGGATCCGATGATGACCCTGAATCCGGTCCTGCGCATCGACACGCAGATGATCGAGGCGGTGCAGGCGCATGAAAACGTCTCGCGCATGGACGCCAGGGCGCGGGCGCGCGACGCGCTCGGCATGGTCGGGATCCCGAGTCCGGATGAGCGGCTGCAGGCCTATCCGCATCAGTTTTCCGGCGGCATGCGCCAGCGCGTCGTTATCGCTATTGCGCTGCTGCACCGGCCGGACTTCATCATCGCCGACGAGCCGACCACCGCGCTCGATGTGACGATCCAGGCACAGATTCTCGCCGAGATGCAAAAGCTCGTGGCGCAGAACAACACGTCGCTGATCTGGATCACGCATGATCTCGCCGTCGTCTCGCGGCTCGCCGACCGGATCGCCGTGATGTATGCGGGCCGCATCGTCGAATCCGGCCCGGTGTCGGACGTTCTCGCCCGTCCGTTGCACCCTTATACCGCCGGTCTGATCGACTCCGTTCCCAGCCGCAACCGGCGTGGCGAGCGGCTTCGGCAGATCCCGGGAATGGCGCCCAGTGTTGCGCGGCTGCCGGCCGGATGCGCTTTCGCCCCGCGCTGCGCGCGCGCCGACGCGGCGTGTGCCCAGGCGGTGCCTCTGCTCACTGCTGGCCCGCGCGAGCACCGCTGCGTTCATCCCTTGCCGGAGTTCCGCGTATGATCCCCTCCACTCCGGTTGCGGCAGACATTCAAAGCTCCTCAGCGGGTTCTAGCGGGATGGCGCCGCTGATCGAGCTGAACGAGATTTCTCACAGCTTCGGCACGCGGCCGGATCTCGCGGCCCGTTTGGCGATCTCGTTCAAACTCGCCAAACCGACGGCAAGCGTGCAGGCGATCGACGGTGTCAGCCTCGCCGTTCGCAGGGGCGAGGTTCTGGGCCTCGTTGGCGAGTCGGGATGCGGCAAGTCCACACTGGGGCGGATCGTCGCCGGCATCGTGGCGCCCAGCAAGGGATCGGTATCATGGCGCGGCAAGGACTTGAAGGCGCTTCCGCCGCTCGAACGGCGTGAGGCCAAGCTGCGCGTGCAGATGATATTCCAGAATCCCTACGCCTCGCTCAATCCGCGCCGCAAAGCGGCCGATATCGTCAGCGAGGCGCCGCGCGTACACGGGCTGGTTGAGGGCGATCTCGGTACCTTTGTCGATCAACAGTTCCGGCGTGCGGGTCTCGATCCGGCGCTAAAACACCGCTTTCCGCATCAGTTCAGCGGCGGCCAGCGCCAGCGGATCGGCATTGCGCGCGCGCTCGCCGTGCAGCCGGAATTTCTCGTCTGCGATGAGGCCGTTGCCGCTTTGGACGTCTCGATCCAGGCGCAAATCCTCAATCTCTTCATGGACCTGCGCGAGAGGCTGAACCTCACTTACTTGTTCATCAGCCACGATCTCGGAGTGGTCGAGCACATCTCCGATCGGGTGGCGATCATGTATCTCGGCCGCATTGTCGAAGAGGCTCCGGCCGAGGAGATCTTTGCACGGGCCAACCATCCCTACACGCAGGCGCTTCTCGCCGAGGTGCCGCGGATCGAAACCACCAAACGCGGCTTTGCCGCGATCAAGGGTGAATTGCCGAGCTCGCTCTCGCCGCCGAGCGGATGTCATTTCCACCCGCGCTGCCCGCACGCGATGCCTCGTTGCCGCACCGAAGCGCCCCGACTGAAGGTGGTTGCTGCCGGACACAAGAGCGCATGCCACCTCAATGACGCCGTCGCCTGAACGCCTTGGAATTTTTTGAGATGACCGACCTCCAAGCGTTCCAGTCCGTGACCGATGACATGGTCCTCTGCCGCGATATCATGGTCACGATGCGCGATGGGGTAAGACTGGCGACCGACGTCTACCGACCGGCAAGGGGAGGCCGCGCGCTGGACCGGCCAGCTCCCGTCATCGTTGAGCGGACGCCTTATGGCAAGGCGATGGCATCGCGCGCCGAACTCGAGGTCAGCATGACCGAACCGATGGATCGCGCGACGGTCGCCGAGCATTTCGTGCGCCATGGCTACATCGTCGTCTACCAGGACTGCCGCGGCCGCTACGGCTCGGAAGGCGAGTTCGTCAAATATCGCTCCGAAGGTCCGGACGGCTACGACACGCTTGCATGGATCGCAGCCCAGCCCTGGTGCAATGGCCGGATCGGCACCATGGGCCTTTCCTATGCTGCGCATACCCAAATGGCGGCGGCGTGCCTTGCGCCGCCGGCTCTTGCAACCATGATCCTCGATTCCGGCGGATTCTCTAACGCCTTCACCTGCGGCATCCGCCAAGGCGGCGCGTTCGAGCTGAAACAGGCGACCTGGGCCTACCGGGAAGCCCGCGAGAGCGCCGTCGCCGCCGGCGACGAGTTGGCCCGAAAGGCGCTCGAAGCGGAAAACCTGCATCGCTGGTTCGGCAAAATGCCCTGGTCGGAGGGCCGTTCCCCGCTCCGCTGGGCTCCGGACTACGAGGCTTACCTGCTGGAGCAGTGGCGGCACGAGACCTTCGACGGCTTCTGGAAGCAGGTCGGCATTCATGCAGCGGGCTTCTACGACGCCATTCCCCACCTTCCGATCGCCCTGATCTCGAGCTGGTTCGACGTCTATGTCCCGACGACGTTCGAGAATTTCGCCGGCCTTGCACGCAATGGCAAACGGCCGCTCGCCTTGATCATGGGTCCGGGTCTGCACGGCGATCGCAATCTGACCTTTGCCGGCGACGTCGATTTCGGACC
This sequence comes from Mesorhizobium sp. WSM4815, assembly GCF_055811575.1. NCBI lineage: Bacteria > Pseudomonadati > Pseudomonadota > Alphaproteobacteria > Hyphomicrobiales > Phyllobacteriaceae > Mesorhizobium > Mesorhizobium sp. WSM4815. The sequence goes on from NZ_JBVVQS010000080.1 coordinate 43,132, forward strand.
GAACGCTCCGCTCGGCGGCAATGTGGCGGCGAGCTGGCTGGAGTTTCGTCGCCGCTGGTTCGATCGCTGGCTGAGGAGCGGGCCGGAGGACAATCTCGACGAGGAGCCGATCCGCCTTTTTGTCATGGGCGGGGGAAAGGGCACGAAAACTGCAACGGGCCGTCTCGATCACGGCGGGCGCTGGATCAAAGCCAAGCGGTGGCCGCTGCCGGACATGACCGACCAAACCTACTACCTGCACCCCAACGGCAGGCTTTCGGAGGCCTTTCCCGCGCCCGACGCCGCCGCGCTAAGCTATGATTTCGATCCCGCCGACCCGGTCCCGACCATTGGCGGCGCGCTGACCAGCGGTCAGCCGATCTTCACAGGGGGCGGCTTCGACCAGAGAGAGGACGAGAGGTTCTTCGGCTGCCGCAATTTCGGACTGCCGCTTTCCGCCCGTCTCGATGTCCTCTCCTTCGAGACCGAGCCGCTTGCCGACGATTTGACCGTGCTCGGAAGGGTGGCGGTGGATCTCTGGGCGACGACCGATGCGCCAGACACCGACTTCACCGCGAAACTGATCGACGTCCATCCACCGAGCGCCGACTATCCGACGGGTTTTGCCTTGAACCTGTCAGACGGGATTTTCCGCTGTCGTTTCCGGCATTCATTCGAAAGAGCCGAGCTCGTGAAACCTGGCGAGATCATGCGGCTTCACATCGAGCTGTTTGCGACCGCCAATCTGTTCCGTGCCGGCCATCGGCTGCGGCTGGACATCTCTTCGAGCAATTTTCCGAAGTTCGACGTCAATCCGAACACCGGTGCGCCGGCGGGGCTCGGCCGTAGCCGGCAAGTGGCGCGCAACACGGTTTTCCTCGATGCAACGAGGCCATCGCGGCTGATCGTGGAGAGATTATGAGCAAATCGGGCGGGCTCTAAGCCCAGCACAATCAGCTTGCGCAAAGACAGGCCGCTGTGGGGCATGGGCCTCAATCGTATTTGGCGACAAAACGTCCGACGGCGGCGAGGCAGTCGTCCTTCTCCTCGACATGCGGCATATGGCTGGAATTTGGGAAGACCATACCTTCGACGTCGGGAATATGATCGAGAAAGGGCTGGACGCAGGCTTCGGTCGCTTCGTCGTAAAATCCGCGGAACGCCAGCGTCGGCGCCTCGATCAGATGCAGGCGCTCGACGATGGTCCAGTTCCGCATCGTGCCGATGACGTGGAATTCATTGGGTCCGTTCATGGTGTGATAAACCGTCGGATCCGCGTCGATTGCCGCGAATGTCCGGGCGACCTCCCGCGGCGTTGGACGGACACGGCAGACGTGGCGGTCATAGAAGGCTTTGGTTGCCGCAACATAATCCGGGTGATCGGTGGTCCCGGCTGCCTCGTGCCGGTCAAGCGCGAGTTGCACATCGGCCGGCAGCCCGGCCCGCAATTGCAGCGCGCCTTCCACCCATAGCGCCATTGAGGCCAGCGAATTGGCCAGGATCAATGCCTTGAGCCCGGCAGGGCGTCGTACGGCATGTTCGGCCGAAAGTATGCCGCCCCAGGACTGGCCGAGCAGGGCGTAACGCTCGGCAATGCCAATGTGAGCGAGCAGCGCATCGAGTTCGCCCAAAAAGAAATCGACGGTCCAGAAGTCGCCGCCCTTGTCGGGCAGATGGGTCGACTTGCCGTTGCCGATCTGATCGTAGTGGATGACGGCCCGCCCGGTATCGGCAAGCTCCCTGAATGAATCGACATAGTCGTGGGTGCAGCCCGGCCCGCCGTGAGCGATGACCAATGGCAGCTTGCCCGAGTTGAGATCTCCGATCACGCGATACCAGGTGCGGTAGCCCCGGTAGTCGCTAAATCCTTCGGTGGTCGCATGTGCCGTCACAGTTCCAAGCTCCGGGTCATGGCGCGGCAGGAACCAAAGTGACGGACCCTCCCAAGCCTTGTTTGCGGCCGACGGTACTAAGCGGCCCGGCGCATTTACAGCTAGCACTATTTATAGGTTTGCCGTGGCGGGAGGAGCCCTCAGGCGGAGAGCCTCAATGCTCCGGCTCGAGCAGCCGGTAGTGGGCAGCCAGCGCGATGGCGTGGAAGCGGTTGCGCGCGCCAAGCTTGCGTGTCGCCGCGTTGAGATGCAGCGTTGCTGTCGGCACCGCGCGGCCAATCGCGCGCGCGACCTGCTTGGCCGTCAGTCCGGCGGCGGCGAGGCGCAGGCACTGGCGCTCGCGCGACGTCAGGTGGACGTATTGGCAGGTGCGGATACCGGCATCGAAACCGGCGTAGACGGAGTCGTGCAAGAGATGGCCCAGATCGCCGATTTCGGCGATTAACTGCCTTGCTTCGGCCTCGAACCCTGGCTCTGGGTCGGCGCGGATCGCGGTGAAGGTGGCCAGATCCCCACCGGCAAGACGGATGGGCACAGTGACGCCGCAGGTCATCCTGGTATCGAGCAGATAGCTGATCACCGGATCATGCCTGGACCGAAGCACATGCTGCATGACGGTGCTCTGAACGCCCTTGTGCGACCAGAGGAACGGCCTCGATACGGCGAGCGCGGCTTCCTGCACCGGGTCAAGCTGATAATAGCCGCCTTTGCACCAGAGATCCTGCATGTCGCGCGGCACGTTGTGCAGAGCCATCAGCGACGGGGTGATCAGTTCGCCCTCATGGCTGACCGGCACGGGCGTATAGTCATAGATGAATGAGGTGAAACCGACGGGCTCCAGCACATCGGTCGCCACCGCCATGGCGCCGTCGATGCTCATTCCCGTTCGGAACCGGCTCTCTAGATCGCCTGAAAAGCCCTGCATGCGACAAGCTTACCCGCTGGCCATTGCTTGTCAAATAGCCATGTCACCCGCGTGCCCAATAAATAGGCTTAAGGCTGGCCTCTCCGACCTATCTATCTTAATAGCTATCCTGCTCGGCTTCGCTGGTCGTAGTCTTTTGCGATTGGGAAGGTGCGGAGACCACCCGCGACCCAGATCATTTCCAGCCACGCCGCGGTCGTCGATTGCGTATAGCGTGGCCAGTCGACACGCTTTCCACGAGGAAACACAGCCATGCGATCCCAAAAGGCACTTGCAGTCCAAAAGGCACTGGCAGCGTTGATACCCGGCCTGGCTCTGCTCGGCATGACGATCGTGTCGCCGCCGAGCAGTGCCTTGGCCGCGGAAGGCAAGCTTGGCGGCACGCTCCGCTTGCTGGCCAACGCCGCTGCCGGCACCGCCGATCCGCATATCAATTACACGCTGCAGTTTTTCCAGATGAACTATATTCTCTACGATGGTCTGGTGACCTACAAAAAGGCCGGGGACAAGACCGGCTTCGAGGTGGTCCCGGACCTCGCCGAATCCCTGCCGAAAGTCGAAAACAGCGGCAAGACCTACGTGTTCAAGCTGCGCAAAGGCATCAAGTTCGCCGACGGCTCGGACGTCACCAGCAAGGATGTGGTGGCTTCGTTCCAGCGCATCTTCAAGATCAGCGGGCCGACGGCCGGGACCTTCTACAACGGCATCGTCGGCGCCGATGCGTGTTTGAAAACTCCGGCGACATGCACCCTCGATGGCGGCCTGTCGGTTGACGACGCAGCCGGAACGATCACCTTCAACCTGGTCCAGCCGGATGCCGAGTTCCTGCAGAAGATCGCCATTCCGCACGCGGCGATCCTGCCGGCGGGCGCGCCGCTCAAGGATGCCGGCACTGATCCGATCCCGGGCACTGGGCCCTACATGATCGCGAGCTATGACCCGAACAAGCTGATGAAAATGGTGCGCAATCCTCACTTCAAGGAATGGAGCAAGGAAGCCCAGCCGGCAGGGTATCCCGACGAGATCGACTATGAATTCGGCCTCACCGACGAAGCGGCGGTGACGGCGGTCGAGAACGGGCAGGCGGACTGGATGTTCGATCCGCCGCCGGCGGACCGTCTCGGCGAACTCGGCACCAAATATGCCAAGCAGGTCACGGTGCATCCGCTGATGGCGATGTGGTATGCGCCGATGAACAACAATCTGGCGCCGTTCGACGACATCCGTGTTCGCCAGGCGGTGAACTTCGCCATCGACCGCGCCGCGATCATCAAGCTCTTTGGCGGCAGCAATCTGGCGCAGCCGGCTTGCCAGATCCTGCCGCCGGGCTTCCCGTCATTCGCGCCTTATTGCCCATTCACCGCCAATCCGGGCGAAAAGTGGTCGGCGCCGGATATGGACAAGGCCAAACAACTGGTTGCTGAATCGGGAACTGCTGGTCAGGAGGTGACGATCATCACCGAGGACAGCAGCGTCTCGAAGTCGATCGGGGTCTATCTGCAGGACGTGCTCAACCAGCTCGGCTACAAGACATCGGTCAAGCCGATCTCGCAGAACATCCAGTTCACCTACATACAGAACACCAACAACAAGGTGCAGATCTCGGTCTCGCAATGGTTCCAGGATTACCCGGCGCCATCCAATTTTCTGGAAGTGCTGTTCAGCTGTGCCTCATTCACGCCGGGCTCGGACGCCTCGGTCAATATTTCCGGGTTCTGCGACAAATCGATCGACGGGTCGATGGCCGAAGCAGAGACAGCCACCATCGCCGACCCAGCCAAGGGCGCAACACTGTGGACGGCCATCGACAAGGCGGTGACGGACAAGGCCCCGGTCGCTGTTTTGTTCACACCCAAGCGGGTCGATGTCGTCTCTTCCAGGCTGAAGAACTTCACCTTCAGCCCGCAATTCTACTGGATCGTCAGCCAGTCCTGGGTCGAATGATCCCCTCGAGCCAATGCGACGGAGTGCCACCGGCGCTCCGTCGCATTTCCTTTTCCGCCGGATCAGCGCATCTTCCAGGTCGAGATTTTTGCCAGGCAATCCCGTTTATGGTCCCCCGTTCATGGTCAATGTCATTGCGGACCAGCCTGACGCCCCGGTCCGCCAGGCCGCCGCTGGCCCATGGCGCACGGCATGGCGCAAGCTTAAAGCCGATCGTTCGGCAATAGCGGCGTTCGGTGTGCTCGTCGTCATCGTCATCGCTTCGCTGGCGGCGCCGCTTTATGCGCAATACATCGCCCACACGGATCCTTTCGTAACCAATCTCAACGGCGAGATCGTCATCGATGGGGTGACCCAGCCGGTACTGCAGCCTTCCACCGAAGGCCTTGGCCTCGGCATGACGCCGATTGGGCCGACCTGGCGGATCGGCCCGTATCTGCTCGGCGCCGACAATCAGGGCCGTGACGTCGCTGCGCGACTGCTTTATGGCGGGCGGGATTCGCTGCTGATCTCGGGCGCTGCAGCTGTGCTGTGCCTCGTCCTGGCGACCTTTCTGGGGGTTGTTTCCGGGTTCTTCGGCGGCATTGTCGATGTCGGCCTGTCGCGCATTCTCGACGTGCTCTGGGCGTTCCCGGTTTTCCTGCTGGCGATTTCCCTGTCAATCGTGCTGATCGCGCAGAGCATCCAGATCGGTCCGTTCGAAATCCGCTCCGGCAGCCTGTGGCTGCCGATCTTCATCATCGGCATCGTCTATGTGCCCTATGTGGCACGGCCGATCCGTGGCCATGTCCTGACCTTGATGCAGGCCGAATTCGTCACCGCGGCGATCGGGCTTGGCGCGTCGCCCTGGCGCATCCTGCTGCGCGACATCATGCCAAATGTGGTGACGCGCATCATCGTTTTCGTGCCGTTGATCCTGGCACTCAACATGATGACCGAATCCTCGCTGTCGTTTCTGTCGATCGGCGTGCAACCGCCGGACGCCAGCTGGGGCACGATCATCCAGGACGGTCAGGGCCTGCTCTATTCCAGGCCGATCGTGGCGCTGGCGCCCGGGCTTGCCATTGTCATCACTGTGCTGGCTCTCAACATTCTCGGCGACGGCGTGCGCGATGCGCTCGATCCGAAATCCTCGCCGAGGGGCATCTAGTGCTTGCCGCCATGAGTTTTCGGCTCGGCCAGATGGTGCTGGTCATGTTCGGCATCAGCGTCGTCGCTTTCCTGATCTTCTTCGCCACGCCCGGTGCCGATCCCTCGGCGCGCATTGCCGGCCGCAACGCGTCCCAGGAGACATTGGTCCAGGTCCGCCACGATTTCGGTCTCGATCGGCCATTGCCGGTGCAATACGGGCTGATGATGAATCGGCTTTTCGTCAGCCGCGACCTCACCTCCTTCGTCAATCGCGGGCAGCGCGTGATTCCTGCGGTGACAGGCGCCATTCCGGTTACGCTGTCGCTGGTCGGCGGCGCAGCGGTGCTGTGGGTGCTCGGCGGACTGATCGTCGGGGTGATCGCCGGCGCGACGCGCGGCACATTCATCGACCGGGCGCTGATGATCCTGAGCCTGATTGGAGTGTCCGTTCCGGTCTTCTGGCTCGGCGAGGTCGCCAATCTGCTGACACAGAGCCGCTGGCATGACACCTGGCTGTTTTCTTGGGTTCCTCCGCTCGGCTACATCCCCCTGACACAGGACCCCTGGGGCTGGTTCAAGGCGCTCGTCATTCCGTGGTTCACGCTGGCGACGCTTTATGTCGGCCTTTACGGACGGGTGCTGAGGGCAAGTCTGATCGAGATGATGCAGGAGGATTTTATCCGCACCGCGCGGGCCAAGGGGATCGGCGAGCGGCGGGTTTTGCTGCATCACGGCCTCAGGACGTCACTGGTGGCATTCGTCACCATGTTCGGTCTCGATTTCGGTGCCTTGGTCGGCGGCGGCGCGCTGTTGACCGAAGTGGTCTTCGGGCTGCAGGGCGTCGGGAAATTGACCTATGAGGCACTGCAGACCCTCGACCTGCCGATGATCCTTGCCACGGTGATCTACGCCTCGTTTTTCGTGGTGATGGCAAACTTCGTCGTCGACGTCGTCTTCGTCTTTATCGACCCGAGGGCTCGCGATGTCCGTTAACGCTCCCCTTCTCGTCGTCGAGGGTCTCACCGTATCCTTCCGCAGCGACGCGGGGCTGGTGCGGGCTGTGGCAGGCGTCTCATTTGCCGTCGAGCAGCGGGAGATCGTCGGTGTCGTCGGTGAGTCCGGTTCCGGCAAAAGCCAGACCTTGCTGGCCATCATGGGGCTGATCGACCGCCCCAATGCCGTCGTCTCCGGTTCAATCCGCTTCATGGGGCAGGAGCTCGTCGGGCTCAACCGGCGTGCGCTCGATGCCATTCGCGGCCGCCAGATCGCGATGATCTTCCAGGATCCGATGTCGGCGCTCACCCCGGTGCACACGATCGGCAACCAGATCGGCGAGCAGGTGCGTGCGCATGAGAAAGTGTCGGCGCGGGCGGCACGGGCGAGGGCTGTGCAGTTGCTGGATGCGGTCGGCATTGCCAATCCTGATCGGGTCGTCGACGGCTATCCGCACCAACTCTCCGGTGGCATGCGCCAGCGTGCGGTGATTGCGATGGCGCTCTCGTGCAACCCGGCGCTGCTTGTCGCGGATGAACCGACTACGGCCCTGGACGTGACCGTGCAGGCGCAGATCCTCGAACTGATCGGACGGCTGCGCGATCAGTTCGGCTCGGCGGTGATCCTGGTCACACACGATCTTGGCGTCGTCGCCCAGGTCGCGGATCGGGTCTTGGTCATGTATGGCGGACGCTTCGTCGAGGAGGGCCGCAAGAGCAGCGTGTTCCGAACGCCGCTGCATCCTTACACCTGGGGCCTGTTCGGCTCGATCCCGCCGATGGATGGTGAGCGTCCGGCACGGCTCGCCGCGATTCCGGGAGCTCCGCCTTCCCTCTCCAGCTTGCCGAAAGGCTGCGCCTTCGGTCCGCGCTGTGCCTTTCGCCACGATGCCTGCCTGGTCCAGCTCCCGACAATGCGTGGCGACGGCCATCGCGCCGCCTGCGTATTACCGGAAGCCAGACGCAAGCAATTCAACATCCACAAGGCTGTCGGCGTGGAAATGCAACGATGAGTGCTGCGCCACGCGAGCGCCCGCTACTTCGCGCCGGAGATCTTTCGAAGCATTATCACGTCGGCCGCTCGATTTTCCCGGCGCAGCGCCGGACGGTCCAGGCGGTCGACACGGTATCGCTCGACATCTGGCCCGGGGAAACGCTTGGCATCGTCGGGGAGTCAGGTTGCGGTAAATCCACTCTTGGCCGCTGCCTGGTGCGTCTGACCGATATCACCTCCGGTTCTCTGGAGTTCGAGGGCCGCGACATTACCGACGCGTCCCAGCGTCAGCTCCGTCCGTTGCGGCGACAGATGCAGATGGTCTTTCAGGATCCGAGCGCCTCGCTCAATCCACGTCGGCGGGTCGGCGATCTGCTGGCCGATCCGTTCCGCATCCATGAGCGCCTCTCGGCATCGGAAATGACGGACCGCGTCGCCGAGCTTCTGCGCCGGGTCGAATTGTCCCCCGAGCACGCGTCGCGCTATCCCCACGAATTCTCGGGCGGCCAGCGGCAGCGGATCGGCATTGCTCGCGCGCTGGCGCTCCGGCCAAGGCTGATCGTGGCCGACGAGCCGGTCTCGGCGCTCGACGTTTCGATCCAGGCCCAGATCGTCAATCTGCTGGCCGATCTGCGCGAGGAGTTCAACCTGACCTATGTATTCATCGCCCATGATCTATCCGTGGTGCGCCAGATTTCGACGCGCGTGGCCGTCATGTATCTGGGATCGGTCGTGGAGAGCGGGCCGACCGATCTGGTCTTTGCGGCGCCCAGGCACCACTACACCACGGCACTCCGTTCCGCGGTGCCGATACCCAGTATCGATCGGGCACGACGCGAGCGGCTTGTCCTGAAGGGTGACTTGCCGAGCCCGATGAACCCACCCTCCGGCTGCCGGTTTCACACCCGCTGCCCGGCTGCCACTTCCATGTGCCGCAACGAACGTCCGCTGCTGCAGAGCACGGGCGACGGTCGCCTGGTTGCTTGCCATCATCCGGGCGGCGGGTAAGGCGCGGGATTCTCGTTGGGGGAGGGGCAGGTCGTTGCGTCTGGCGGCGAAGTCGAAGCACAACGGTCAAGATTGCTCCCGTCCGCTCAAGCGGGCGCGGCTGTGCCGAGAGCTGCTGCGGCCAGGACGTCAGCAAGGCCACGGCCGGCGCTGCCGTCCTCGTCGAGGCGCGGATTGTAGATGGTGACCTCGATGCCGACCGCCTTGCCGCTCGCCAGGATGATGCGGAGTGCCGCCGACAGTTCGTCCCAAGACAGCCCGCCCGGTATGCGGAAATCGACCGCCGGCATGATCGCATCGTCGAGACAATCGGCGTCGAGATGGATGAAGAAGCCGTCGAGTTCCGCCCGCGTCAGGTGGCCGACGGCGGCCCGGGCGGCGGCTTCGACGCCCAGGCGGCGGATGGCGTGCAGATCGTAGGCCATGAACTCGGCTGGCAAAGGCTGGCTGCCGAATTCGGCCTGGTCCTCGTGGTCGCGAAATGCGAAGGCGACGACGTCCCCGGAGCGCACCAACGGGCGGCGGCCCTCCAGGTCGGTCAGCAGCGCCGGCCCGTAGCCGGTGACGAAGGCCAGCTCCATCGACGCGCCTTCGCTGTTGGGCTCCGCTTCCGGCTGGAAGAAATCGGCGTGGCCGTCGATGAAGAACAGGCCGTAGCGGCCGCGCCGGCGCAGCGCGAGCATCGGACCCAGCAGGATCGTACAGTCGCCGCCCAGCACCACCGGGAATTCGCGGGCGTGCAGCACCTCCTCCACGGCGTCGGCGAGCTTGGGTGACCACGCCGCGATCGCCTTGGCATTCAGCGTCAGGGTGGCAGGGTCGGGCTTCGGGTCTTTCGGCGGGACCGCCAGCCGCCCGGCGCGGCGCGCATGGATGCGTTCGGCGAGGCCCAGTTCCAGCAGCCGACCGGGCAAGGCTTCAACGCCGTCGGTCGCCAGGCCCAGCGAGGACGGCGCTTCAAGGATGGCATAGCGGCGGCTCGGCATCGGCTGCTCCAGCTATCGCGAGTGAGAGGGCGTTGCGTAGTTTCACTACGTGGGCGAGACCGAAGAAATTTCAAGCCGCCGCCCAAATTCCCTGTTGAAGGCAAGATGAGCGCATTCGGAGAGAACGTTGCGGCCGGATGAATGGCCTGTTGTAGCTCAAGACGATCCAAAACGGGGCCTACGGCCACCCGCACCTCGCCAATTTTGCCGGCAGGGCCTATCTCCTGGTGAACGACCTGAACCACGAAGGAGATCGACGATGGATGCCAAAGCTAAAGCGGCCGAATCGTTCGTTCGCGAGCCGGCGGCCGGCTCGACGCTCAACGTTCTGGGAATCACGCATATCTACAAAGCCACCGGCGCCGAAACCGCCGGGTCCTTCTCGCTCTGGGAGTCCGTGGTTCCGCCGGGTGCGGCAACGCCACCGCACACCCATGCCCGTGAGGATGAAACCTTCTATGTGCTGAGCGGCGAACTCGTCATCGAATTCGAGAGCGACTCCGCGCCCCATCGCGTTGCGCCCGGCGGCTTCTTCTTCGGCGCACGCGGCCGGCGCCATTCCATCCGCAATGACGCCGACAAGGCGGCTCGCGTGCTCGTCTTTTGCGCGCCGAGTTGCGGCCTTGATCAGATGTTCGCGGAAATGGACGCCGCGACCGCCACCGGCATGCCGGAGATGGCAAAGGTCGTGGCCATTGCCGCCAAATACGGCGTCACCATCGAGGCGCCGGCCGATCCGCCGGGCTGAGGTCGAACGGTCGTCTGTCAGGCGGGAAACAGAAATGCGGCGGCGGGATCGAAAAAAATCTGTCTGCTCGAGGCGATGCCTTCCTGTGATTGCGCCATGTCGGATGTCGGCCTGACGTCGATCTCCTGGCCGGCGGCCGTGCGCGCGATGACGCGCCGCCGCTCGCCGAAGAAGGCGGTGTCGATGAATTCGACCGCAAGCCCGGCAGTGGCCGGGCCGGGTCTCAGCCGAAAAGCTTCCGGCCGCACCATCAGCCGGGTTTTCTGGCCTTGGCTGAACGCCTGATCGATCCTCACGCCGGAGACGACCGAGCCATCGGCGAGGCGGATCGTGGCGGCGCCGTCGACGGTTTCAAGATGCTCGGCCGGCAGGAAATTGGAATTTCCGATAAAACTGGCTACAAATTCGCTCGCAGGTCTCAGATATAGGTCCTCACCGGTGCCGATCTGCTCGATGCGCCCGTCCCGAAACAGGGCGATGCGATCCGAAAGATGCAGGGCCTCGTCCTGATCGTGGGTGACGTAAAGGATCGTTACGCCGGTTTCGCGGTGGATGCGCCGTATCTCGGCCTGGATCTCCTCGCGCAGCTTCTTGTCGAGCGCCGAAAGCGGCTCGTCCATCAGGAGGATCGGCGGATCGTAGGCCAGCGCCCTGGCAAGCGCCACGCGCTGCTGCTGTCCGCCGGAAAGCGCGCCAGGATATCGGCCGCCGAAACTCTCGAGCCGCACCAGCGACAGCATCTCGGCGACCTTTCGGTTCACCTCTGCGTCCGGCCGGCGGCGCACGCGCAACGGAAAGGCAACGTTCTCGGCGACGGTGAGATGCTGGAACAGCGTGTAGCGCTGGAACACCATGCCGATATTGCGCTTGTGCGACGGCACCGACAGCAGCGACCTGCCTTCGAGAAGAACGTCGCCGGATGTCGGGTGCTGAAAGCCGGCGATCGCATAAAGCGTCGTCGATTTGCCAGAACCGGAAGGGCCGAGAAAGGTCAGGAACTCGCCCTTGGGTATGTCGATGGTGACATCGTGCACGGCGACGAAGCTGCCGAACGCCTTGCGCAGGTCGCGAATGGAGAGGAACGGTTCGGTCATTTCGACAATTTCCGCCGAATGAGTGCGGTTACGATCATCAGGCTCAGCGTCAGAAGAACGAGAAGGCTGGAGGCCGCAGCGATGACCGGGCTAAGATCCTGGCGCAGGCTGCCCCAGATCTTGACCGGCAAGGTCTGCAAGGTGGGGCTGGCCATGAAGATCGCGACCACCACCTCGTCCCATGAGGCGAGAAAGGCGAAGATCGCCGCCGAGAAGATCCCGATCTTGATCGCCGGCAAGGTCACCCGGAGTTTTGCTTCGAATGGGCTTGCGCCGCAGACGATCGCCGCATCCTCGATGGATTTGTCAAAACCTTCGAGTGCCGCAGTGATCGGAATGATGGCGAAGGGCAGTGCCAGGACCGTGTGAGCGATGACGAAGCCTGCCGTGGTGCCGCCGAGCCCGATCCGCAGGAAGAATGCATAGATGGCGATGGCGAAGACGACAACCGGCAGCACCATTGGCGTCAGCACCAGACCGCGAAGCGTATTGCGCCCGCGAAACTGTCCCCTGACCAGCGCGAAAGAAGCCAGCAGCCCGATTACAACGGCAAGAATCGCGGCCATGGTGGCAATGCGCGCGCTGGTCAGCGCCGCTTCGAGCCAGGCCGGATCGGCGAAGAGCTCCTCATACCATTTCAGCGTCCAGCTTGGTGGCGGAAAAGCCAGCCACCGCGACGACCCGAACGACAAAAGCACGATGAAAACCACCGGCAGCAGCAGAAACGCGGCAACCAGGCCGGTGAAACCCAGAAGTGCTGCGCGCAGCCAGCCCAGCCGGTCGTAGTCGAGCAGCATCTCAGATGCCTCCTGTCATGCGCTTGGCGCCGACGAGGCGCAGCTGCAGCGCGTAGAGCGCCATGGTCACCAAAAGCAGGATGAAAGCCGCCGCGCTTCCGAGCCCCCAGTTGAGCAAGGACTGGATCATCTGGGCAATCATTGCGGCGAGCATCATGTTGGAGGTGCCGCCGAGCAGCGTCGGTGTCACGAAATAGCCGAGCGACGTGACGAAAACCATCAGGCCGCCTGCAGCGATTCCGGGAAGCGACAAGGGCAGCAGAATGCGGCGGAAGGCGTCGAAGGGGCTCGCACCGCACAGAGCGGCGGCGCGCAGCGTCATAGGATCGATGGCGCGCAGCGTTCCGACCAGTGGCAGTATCATGAAGGGCAGCATGATGTAGACCATGCCGATGGTGACGCCGGTCAGGTTGTTGATCAGCGGCAGCGGCTCGCTGATCAGGCCGATATCCATCAGCGTCCGATTGATGACGCCGGTGCGTTGGAGCAGCACCATCCAGGCATAGGTGCGGGTGAGCAGATTGGTCCACATCGACAGGATGATGATGCCGAACACGATCGAGCCGAGGGCAGGCGGCATGATCGCCAGCATCCAGGCGACTGGAAACGCCACGATCACGGTTACGGCGGTGACGACGGTGGCGACCAGAAAGGTGTTGAAGAAGACCCGCGCATAGGTGCCGTCGCCAAACAGGGTGGCGTAGTTCTGCAGGCCCGGCACGGGTTCGGTTACACTGCGCAACAGCAACGCAACAACCGGCACCACGAAGAACAGGGTGATGAGGGTCAGCGCCGGCAAGGCGCCGCCGACGCCATCTGGCCTTCGGAGGATTGGCTGTCGATGAAGCAAATTGCCCGACATGGCGATGATCCCGGCAGCTCAGGCGGGACGCCTAGCGACGCCCCGCCGGTTCATGGGTGAGGTCGGCTTCTATTTGGCCTGCCAGGCGTACCAGCGCTCCGCGATCTTATCGCGGTTTTCAGCCCAGTAGTTCATGTCGAGGTTGATCTGCCCGTCGACATAGGCGTCCGGCAGCGACTTGACGACATCGGCCGGCATTTCGGCCTTGGCTGCCGTGTTGATGGGGGCGTAGCCGCTTGCTTCAGCAAACATGGCCTGGCTTTTCGGGCTTGTCGCAGCGGCCAGAAATTTCATGGCGCTCGCCTTGTTCTTCGAACCCTTGGGGATAACGAGCACGTCGGCGGCAGTCATGTTCTGTTTCCAGGATGCGCCGACATCGGCGCCGTCCTGCTCGAGGGCGAAGACCCGTCCATTCCAGAGCTGCCCGAAGGCTGCTTCACCGGAGGCGATCAGCTGCTGCGACTGCGCGCCGCTGTCCCACCAGACGATTTCCGATTTGATCGTGTCGAGTTTCTTGAACGCCCTGTCGAGGTCGAGCGGATAGAGCTTGTCCGCCGGCACGCCGTCGGCCAACAGCGCAATCTCGATGACGCCCGGTGCCGACCATTTGTAAAACGTGCGTTTGCCGGGAAATTTCGTCAGGTCGAACATGTCGGCCCAGCCGGTTGGCTCGGCCGACACCGCCCCTTTGTTCCAGGCAAGAACGAAGGAGTAGTAGAAGCTGCCGACCGCATGCTCGGTGGTGAAGCGAGGATCGAGATCGGCTTTCGGCACGACGTTGAAATCGATCGGCTCGAGCAGGCCGTCCTTGGCCGCTTTGATGGCGAAGTCCATCTCGACATCGACGACATCCCAAGCGACGCTGCCGCCTTCCACCATGGCCTTCAGCTTGCCGTAGTCGGTCGGGCCGTCCTGCAGGACCTTGATGCCGGAACTGGCTTCGAACGGAGCAGCCCAGGATTTGGTCTGCGCCTCCTGGGTGGTCCCGCCCCAGCTGGTGAACACCATTTCATCGGCGTGCGCGGCAGTGGCTGCCAAGAGTCCGGCTACTAGTCCGGCCAAAATGCCGGTCAAAATCAGTTTCATGTCATTCTCCTCTGTTGGTTGCTTGGTTTCTTGTTTTTATGAATTGCGCGATTGCCTCATCGCATGACGAACGGGTCCGGGATCGGCTCGTCGGATATCCGTATCCAGACGGATTTCGGGCGCGTGTAGTCGCGGATGGCGTCGAGCCCGCCCTCGCGGCCGAACCCCGACTGACCATAGCCGCCGAACGGCACGAGCGGCGAAACGGCGCGGTATGTGTTGACCCAGACGATGCCGGCATGAATGTCGCGCGCCATGCGGTGCGCCTTGGCGAGATTGGTGGTGAACACGCCCGAAGCGAGGCCGAACGGCGTATCGTTGGCAAGCGCCAGGGCTTCGGCTTCCGTGTCGAAGGTGAGAACGCTGAGCACCGGACCGAACAATTCCTCGCGCACGCAGGGCAGCGCTGAATCCTCGGCATCGATGATGGTCGGTGCGTAGTAGAAGCCGTGCGGATGATTGTCGGGCCTTTTTCCGCCGGTGACCAACGTCCCGCCATTGGCGAGGCTCTCGGCAACGATCTTCTCGATCCATTCCCGCTGACGTGGCGTTGCCAGCGGTCCCATTTCGGTGGCTGGATCCTGCGGATCACCAATTTTGATGGCCTCGGCCTTGTGCTTCAGCCTGTCCAGGAACTCGGCCTTTATCGAACGCTCGACAAGCAGCCGGGAGCCGGCGACGCAGCTTTGTCCAGACGCTGCGAAAATCCCGGCCACCACCGCGTTGGCCGCGCTGTCCAAGTCGGCGTCGGCGAAAACGACAACCGGACTTTTCCCGCCCAGCTCCAGCGTCGTATAGGCGAGATTTTCCGCCGTGTTGCGGACGATAGCGCGAGCGGTCGAAGGTCCGCCGGTGAAGGCGACGCGTGAAACCAGCGGATGACTTGTCAGGCGCCGGCCGCAATCGTGTCCGAACCCGGTCAGTATGTTGACGCTTCCGGCGGGAAATCCGGCCTCATGAACGAGTTCGGCGAAGGCCAGCAGCGGCGCTGGACCATCCTCCGAGGCTTTCAGGACGACCGTGCAGCCGGCGGCCAGCGCCGGGCCGAGCTTGACGGCCGAAAGGAAGAGCTGCGAATTCCACGGCACGACGGCAGCGACGACGCCGATCGGCTCGCGTCGGATGGTGACGTCCATATCGGCCTTGTCGATCGGCACATGCGAGCCTTCATGCTTGTCGGCAAGCCCGCCATAGTAGCGATAATAGTCGCCGACATAGGCGATCTGGGCGCGGGTCTCGCGGATGATCTTGCCGGTGTCGCGCGTTTCCAGTTCGGCCAGGCGGCCGGCATTGGCGACGACCAGGTCGCCGAGGCGCACCAGCAGCTTGCCGCGCGCCGTCGCCGTCAGCGAGGCCCACGCGACCGAGTGCAGCGTCCGGTGCGCCGCCTCGACGGCGCGGTCGACATCGGCCGCGGTTGCGGCGGGCATCGTCGCCCAGGGCGCTCCGGTTGATGGATCGGTGCTTTCGAAGGTGGCTGTCGGCGTATCGAACGCCCCATCTATGAAGTTGCTGAAGGCCACAAGGGTCATTGCGGCCTCCCATGCCCGAAGGCCGGCATCACCTTGTCGACGAACAGCTGCAGCGACTTCTTCTTGCGTTCGTGCGGCAGACCGCTGTCGATCCAGATCGAGTACTGGTCATAGCCGAGCGCCTCATATGCCTTAAGCCGGGTGATCACCTCTTTGGCTTCGCCGATGACCAGGTTCTGTCGGATTTTGTCCGGCGCATATTGCGGCATGGCTGCGATCTCGTCGTCGGAGAGCGCTTCCAATATGCCTTGGCGAACCGGCTTCTTGTTCTGGAACCACGCGCCGAACTGGCAGTAGAACAGCGACAGGTCCCTCGTCAGTTGCTCCGCATCGGCGGCGTCTTCGGCAACGAATGTGTGCATCAGCAGCATGATCTCGGGGCGGGCCATGTCGGGATGCGCCGCGCACGCCGCGTTGAAGCGCTCCATCAGGCTGGTTACTTCGTCGTCGCCGGAGGCGAGCGGCGTCACCTGGACGTTGCAGCCGTTGGAGACGGCGAAGTCGTGCGAGTTCGGATCGCGCGCCGCCACCCAGATCGGCGGGTGCGGCTTTTGCACCGGCTTGGGCGACGAGGTGGTCGAGGGAAACGACCAGAATTCGCCGGACATCTCGAAATCGCCTTCCCAGAGGCCCTTGATGGCCGGGATGATCTCGCGCATGCGCTGGCCCGCGCCCCAGGCGTCGAGCCCAGGGAACAGGCGTTGGTACTCGTAGCTGTAGGCGCCGCGGGCGATGCCGATGTCGAGCCGGCCGCCGGTGACGATATCGGTCATGGCTGCCTCGCCGGCGAGCTTGATCGGATGCCAGAACGGCGCGATGACGGTTCCTGTGCCGAGCCGGATGCGCTTCGTCCTGGCGCCGAGATAGGCGATGTTGATGAACGGGTTTGGCGAGATGGTGAACTCCATGCCGTGGTGTTCGCCGATCCAGGCCGTCTCGAAGCCTGCCGCCTCGGCCATCACGACCAGTTCCTCAAGCTCATCGATGAGGTCGGCATGCGGCTTTGCCGGGTCCGAGCGTTCCATATGGACGAAGAGCGAGAACTTCATGTCTGTTCACCCCGAAGTGTTGATTGCTACCGGCTTGGCGAGCGGACGGACTTCACCTTCGAGCTCGTTGCCGACATAGACTCCAAACGCATCCTCCCGACATTCGCGAACATAGCGGGCGAGCATCGAGCGCACGGCAGCGTCGGCGATGTTCAGCCCGGCAATCCTGTCGATGTCGACGAGCCGGACCTGGCGATCGCTGGAGTGGGGCGCGTCTACCGTGCCGCGGTAGTAGACATGCGTTCGCGACGGGCTTGCGGCGTCGTCCCAGACCGCAAACAGGAATCCGAGATGAGCCTCGATGGCTTTCGCAGCGAGGCGTCCCCTAAGGCTTCGCGTGTCGCCGGGCGCCCCGAGCCCTCGGCCCGCCGGCAGTTCGAAAAAGCCGTCGGCGGTTTCGAGGAACAGCACGCGGCCTTCGTCTTCGAGGATGGCGCCGACCTCCATGTCGGGCGGCGCGGCCGCCAGTGCTTCCTGGCTGAGGCCGGGCGAGACGTAGGCGCCACGGCAATAGCCGAGGGGCTGCGATGAATTGTGGGAGAATTCGCGAACGCGGCCGATGAGGATCGAATGGTCGCCGGCGTCGACCAATTGCTCCATGTCACAGTCGAACGTCGCCACCGATCCAGCGAGCAGCGGGCTGCCGGTCGGGCCGAAGCGCCACTCGACAGCCGAGAACTTGTCCTGCGATTTCGAAGCGAAGACGCCGGACGCGGCTCGCTGTTCCTCCGAGAGCACGTTGACGGCAAAGCATTTCGAGGTCGAAAACACCGGATGACCCAGCGCTTTCTTGGCGATGCAGACCAGCACAAGCGGCGGATCGAGCGAAACGGATGTAAACGAATTGGCGGTGAAGCCTCGAGGCTCTCCTTCCGGCCCGATCGCGGTGACGATTGTAACGCCGGTCAGGAAGGAACCGAGCGCCCGCCTGAATTCGCCCGCGTCGAAGGCTGTGTCCATTGCCGGTCGCGCCGATGTGCTTGCGCCGTCGTTGCTCTCGAGAAAATCGACAATGCGCCGTGTGACCACGTCAGGCGAGGCTACGGCCATCATATGTCGTTCGCCCTCCAGAACGACGCAGCGACCGCGCGGCGCGAGGCGTGCCATCGCCGCCGACATCGCAGGCGAGGAATTCCTGTCCTGCGAGCCGGTCATGAACAGGGCCGGCATTGCGAGACCGGAAAGACGATCGCCATGCGCCGCATCGGCATGGGCGAAAAGTCGATAGGTGCGCGCATAGCCCTCGGAGTTGACGCTTTGCAGTGCCACGCGCGTCATCCTTGCCGCCTCGGCCAGGCTGTCGGGGACCGGATTGCCGAACCAGCGCGCGATCGTTGCGTCCGTCCCCGACGGGTTTTCCGCGCCATTCAGTTCGGCGGCGCGCTCGCGCACTGCCTGCGCAAGCTCCGCCGGGCGGCGAAAAACCGCATTGAGCGAGACGAGGCTACGAACCCGTTCGGGTGCATTGAGAGCGATTTCCTGCCCGACCAGCGCCCCCATTGAATGGCCAACGATCGAGACGGCATCCAGGCCAAGGTGATCGAGAAGCCGAATTGCCTGTCCGGCATAATCGGCAAGGCTGGCGTCCTCGGGCGGCAACGGCGACTGGCCGTGTCCCAGGATGTCGATTGCGATCACATCCCATCTGTTTTTCATCAGCCCGATCTGGGGTGCCCAGATCGCCGCGTTCATGCCGACACCGTGGATGAGAAGGACCGGCGCGCCGGATCCGGCACGGATGAAACCGGTGCCGTCAGGCGCCGTTCCGCGATGCCAGCCACGGTCCGTCAGCTCAGCCATGCAGGTCGCCGACCTCCTTGAGATCCTGGTAGCGGTCGCCGATGCGATGATGCGGTCGTCCGCCGATCGAGGCGCCAAGCGCCACCACCAACTCGTCCGGCGCCGGCGCGTCGCCGATCTGGAAGTGTACCGTCAGGTAGTGCGAACGTCGGCCTTCATCGTTCTTGTCCATGAGCGGGATCATGATCGGCGTGTTCGGCCCGCCGCGCAGGTTGGTGAAGGCAAGATAGGTCTTGGCGCCGACGGCACGCCGATAGTGGTTGCCGAAATGCAGCGTGTGGATGAGCGCCGAGGCATGCTCGATCTCGCCTGATGTGCCGCAGATTGCGGCCTTGCCGTAGCCTTCGATCGCTTCGCCGGATCCGGCAACTGCGAGGATTTCATGGGTCAGCATCTCCCCCAGAACCGGCGCATAGGCGCGGATCTCGGGCGAAAGGTCGTCGGTGAAACCGCGCCCGGCCCAGGGGTTGTCGAGCACCGCCGCCACGCCGATCAGGCGCAGCGGCCGGGGGGCCGCCTTGCCGCCTTCGATTAGCGTGTTCTCGACATGGGTGACGATCTTTCGAATGGCCGGCTTCATCGAATCCTCGGTGTCGGGTCGGCTGAGGCATCCGGAAAAGTTCCGCTTTTGCCTAGATGTCTTATGGTATACCATACTATTGAAGACCAAATCCCTTGTCAACGGATCGTCGAATCTGTTTCTTGCGGATGCTGGGAGTATATGAATTGGCCGACGACACACTGAGGATCGAACGATCCGCCAAGACGCTGAGAACGCTGGCGCTGGAGCGCATGCGCGACGCGATCATGGGGTTTCACTTCCAGCCTGGCGAACGGTTGGTCGAGCGGCCGCTTTGCGACCAACTCGGCGTCAGTCGCTCGGTGGTGCGCGAGGTCCTGCGGCAGTTGGAGACCGAGGGCCTCGTCCAGATGATACCTGGCCATGGACCCGCGGTGGCCAGGCCGGATCTCAGCCGCACCGACGAGATTTATGAACTGCGCGCTCTGATGGAGGGCATCGCGGCGCGCGCCTGCGCGCTGACGGCGACTGAGGGCCAGATCGCCGCGCTGGAGCGCGCGTTCGATGTGCTGCTCAAGGCGTGGGCATCAGCCAATCCGATCGAGGTGATGCGGGCGACCACAAAATTCTACGAGGTGCTTTTCGATGCCGCCGACAAGCGCATCGCCTGGGAGATCGTCCAGGGTCTGAACGTCCGCATCAACCAGCTGCGTTCCATGACCATCGCTTCGGAGAATCGCCGCGATGCCGCAATTGCCGAAATGACCAACATTATGAACGCGATCAAGTCGCGCAACGGCGATGCCGCCGAAGCCGCGGCCCGGCGGCATGTGGAGCAGGCCTGGCGAATTGCGCAACAGAGTCTTCGCGATAGCTGAAGCAGAAATTTCACATTACGGAATCGTCCGTCGCCCTCGCACTGACGCACTGCAGGCAATTCCAACGCGCATCCAACCCGATGATGCGACGGTGTTGTTTCTGGCTGCTGACGAGAGCGCACTCTGGGTTTGCTGGTGTGGATGCTATTTCGAGCGTATTCTCTTCCTTTGGGAAACAAGCCAGGTCGACCTCGATTGGCGGTCGCTTGCGCTCGGCCGCCCCGCTCGGGAGGAGCCTCTGATTGCGATGGCGCGCTTTGCTCACCTTGCCCTTCTTGCCGTCGCCTTGGGATTATTACCTGGAATTGCACTGGCTGGGGAGCCTTTCGTCCCGAGCTGGATCAAGAATGATCCCGCAGCCAAGACAGTGGCCATAGAGATTGTTGCCGATTGGAACCAAGTCGAACGGTACCGCAGGGACAACATCCGGACCGACATTATCGACTTCAACGGTTACTGGGGCGGCAATCTCACCATCGTCGTGCCAGCGGAATGGTCGGTAAAGATCGAGTTCATCAATGGCTCTTCGTCTTTCCGGCACAGCCTGATGCTGACCAGGGTCTACGCTCAGTCAGAGATGCCGGTGAAGTTGACGGCCGAGGATGCGATCTGGGGGGTGTACACCGATCCGCCAGAGGGAATTAAAATCAATGAGAGGAGGCAACTCAACTTTGTTGCGCAGCAGGCCGGGAGCTATTTCCTCGCCTGCGGGAGGCAAACGCATCTAATGGACGGACATTGGATCGGTTTCGAGGTGAGAGACAGCATCGAGCAGGCGTTGGCAATCATAGACGAAAACAAATTTCCGCAGGAGCAGCCCCCAGGACGGCCTTAGGGGCTACGCGAGCAAGCCAGCGCCATGGCTTGGTCGTGGAGATCAATGCAGACCTAGGGCGGCTTACCGGAAATTCGAAAGTCTGGCGTGCCCGAGCAGCTGCCTTTGCTCGCCAAGCCACCAGCGGGGCAATGCTTTCGTCACTATTTCAGCTGCCCTATGCCACAAGGGCAATTCTGTACGGCTTGGTCGTTCTGGGCGCCGTCATGGCGCTGCGCGAACGGCGGCTGCAATGAGAAGGGATACACGATGAGCAAAGGGGCGCCGACATCGGCGGATGATTTTCTGACCGGGCTGAACGGGCAGCGCGTGCTGGTGACGGCAGGCGCCGGCGGCATCGGCCTGGCCATTGCAGAAACGCTGTCGCGGCTCGGCGCGCGCATCGTCGTTTGCGACGTCTCCGACGAGGCGCTAGCTGCCGCTCCGGACAAGATCGCCCTGGTCGCCGCGATCAAGGCCGATGTCTCGCGCGACGACGACGTCGACCTTCTGTTCGAGACGGTGAAGGAAAAGCTCGGCGGCCTCGACGCGCTGATCAACAATGCCGGCATCGCCGGGCCGACCGGCGGCGTCGACGAAATCGATCCGGCGGAGTGGCGGCGCTGCATCGACGTCTGCCTGACCGGCCAGTTCCTCTGCGCCAGGCGTGCCGTGCCGCTGATCAAGGCGGCGGGCGGCGGCTCGATCGTCTCGATGTCGTCCGCGGCCGGCCGCCATGGCTACGCTTTCCGCACCCCCTATTCGGCGGCCAAGTTCGGCGTCATCGGTTTCACGCAAAGCCTTGCCAAGGAACTCGGGCCGCACGGCATAAGGGTCAACGCCATCCTGCCCGGCATCATCGAGGGACCACGCATCGACAAGGTTATCGCCGACCGGGCCAGACAGCTCGGTGTGTCGAACGAGGAGATGACGCAGCGCTATCTCCACAACATCTCGCTGCGCCGCATGACCAGCCCCTATGACGTCGCCGCGATGGTCGCTTTCCTGTTGTCCGATGCGGCGATCAACATCTCCGGCCAGTCGCTCGGCGTCGACGGTAATGTCGAAACCCTTTGAGGAGCCCGACCATGATGAAAGTAGCGATTGTCGGCAGCGGGTTCATCGGGCGGGCCTGGGCGATCAGTTTTGCCCGCGCCGGCCACGATGTGCGGATGTGGGACCAGTCGCCGGCCGCGACCGAAGGTGCGCCCGATTACATCGCCGGCGTGCTCGGCGACCTCGCTGCGAACGATCTGCTGCGGGGACAGGCAATCGACGTCGTGCTTGGTCGCATTACCGTCGTTGCGGAGCTCGAAGAAGCGCTGGCCGATGCGGTCCATATCCAGGAGAACACGCCGGAAAACCTCGACGTGAAGCGCGAGGTGTTCTCGCAGATCGATGCAATGGCCGGTCCGCAAGCGGTGATCGCCAGTTCCACCTCGGCGTTGCTGCCGTCGAAATTCACCGACGATCTGCAAGGGCGGCACCGCTGCCTGGTCGTGCATCCGATCAATCCGCCCTACCTCATCCCGGCCGCGGAAGTCGTGCCGGCGCCATGGACGTCTTCCGAAACGGTCGAAAGGACCCGCGCCTTCCTCGTCGATGCGGGCCACGCGCCGCTGGTGATGAAGCACGAGCTCGACGGCTTCATCATGAACCGCCTGCAGGGCGCGCTGCTGGAGGAGGCTTTTCGACTTGTCGCCGACGGCTATGCCAGCGTCGAGGATGTCGATATCGGCATTCGCGACGGGCTGGCGCTGCGCTGGTCGTTCATGGGTCCGTTCGAAACGATCGACCTTAATGCGCCGGGCGGTGTACGCGACTATATCGAGCGCTATCAATCGATCTATGCCAACATTTTTCCGCAGATGCTGCGCCGCGTCGACTGGGCCGGCGAAGTCATCGAGACGGTGGAGGCCGACCGCCGCAAGCGGCTGCCGCGGGAAGAACTCGGCGAACGGCAGGTTTGGCGCGACCGCCGGCTGATGGCGCTGGCCGCGCACAAGAAAAAATCGGATCAGGAGTTTGGAAGATGACGGAAACAAGCCGCAAGCCCGGTGCTACGCAGACCAGGGGCAAAATTATCATCACCTGTGCGGTGACCGGGGCGATCCATACACCGACCATGTCGCCCTATCTGCCGATCACGCCGGACCAGATCGCGTCCGAGGCGATCGCGGCGGCGGAGGCAGGTGCGGCGATCCTGCACCTGCATGCCCGCGACTCCGAGACCGGCAAGCCCGACCAGACGCCGGCGGCCTTCGCCCGCTTCCTGCCGCGCATCAAGCAGGCCACCAATGCCGCCATCAACATCACCACCGGCGGCAGTCCCTACATGAAGGTCGAGGAACGCGTGCGCCCGGCCGCCGAGTTCAAGCCAGAGGTCGCCTCGCTCAACATGGGCTCGATCAATTTCGGGCTCTATCACCTCGTCGACAAATACGAGACTTTCAAGTTCGACTGGGAAAAGCCGCATCTGGAAGCGACGCGTGACCTGGTCTTCCGCAACTCGTTCAAGGACATCGAATATATCCTTGCGACCTGCTACGACAACGGCACGCGCTTCGAGTTCGAGTGCTACGACATCGCCCATCTCTACAATCTCTCGCACTTCGCCGATCGCGGGCTGGTCAAGCCGCCGTTCTTCGTGCAGTCGGTGTTCGGTCTGCTTGGAGGCATCGGCACCCATCCCGAAGATGTCGCCCATATGAAGCGCACCGCCGACCGGCTGTTCGGCGACCAGTTCCGCTGGTCGGTGCTCGGTGCCGGCGCCAGCCAGTTGCGCATCGCCGCGCAGTCGGCAGCCCTTGGCGGCAACATCCGCGTCGGGCTCGAAGACAGTCTGTGGGCCGGCAAGGGCAAGCTTGCCAAATCGAACACCGAGCAGGTGGTGCTTGCCCGCAAGATCATCGAGGGGCTCGGCATGGAAGTGGCGACGCCCGACGAGGCGCGCGAGATCCTGTCACTGAAGGGCGGCGACGAGGTCGCGTTCTGAGGCGGCTCGCCTATCGCCGCACGGTGCCAACAGAGGAGGACGGCATGAAGATCGAAGTCGTGGTGGTCGTTACCGCGCCTCCCCGGCGATGGCGTCCTGCGCGGCAGCCTGTTCGCCCATAACCGGCCTTGGCATCAAGGGCGTGGCGGAACCACGCTTCGCCGGATGACGGCGGCTGCAAAAGAGGATAGAGGCGAATAAGGAAAACGAGCGCGCGCTCGATTTCAGATATGGACCCGATGCTTTTCGGCGATCTCGTCCATCGATGGTGGCCCATCTCGTTTCATCGCTGGGAGTTTGTCCATGAATTTCGACATTCCCGCCCGCACCGAAGATTACCGCGTCCGCATTGCCGACTTCGTCGAGCGTGAGATCCTGCCGCTCGAGGCCGACAAGACCTCCTATGACGCACATGGAAATATCGCCTTGCCGCTGCTGGAGACGCTTCGCGCCAAGGCGCGGATGGCCGGCCTGTGGTGCCTGCAGCTCGAGCCCGAATCCGGCGGAGCCGGTCTCGGCAAGATGGATATTGCGGTTTGCTACGAGGAGATGAACCGGTCGATCTTCGGACCCGTGGTGTTCAATTCGGCAGCGCCCGATGATGGCAACATGATGGTGCTCGAGGCGCTCGGCACGCCGGCGCAGAAGGAAAAATGGCTGAAGCCGATCGTCGAGGGCCAGGTGCGCTCGGCTTTTGCCATGACCGAACCGCATCCCGGCGGCGGCTCGGACCCTTCGATGATCATGACGCGTGCGGAGCGGCGCGGCGACAAATATGTGGTGACCGGCCGCAAATGGTTCATCACCGGCGCGGAGGAGGCCAGCCATTTCATCCTGATCGCGCGAACCTCGGACGACCCGCGCCACGGTCTGTCGGCCCTGATGTTCCACAAGGACCAGCCGGGCTGGCATATCATTCGCCGCATCGAGATCATGGGCCCGGAGGAGCATGGCGGGCATTGCGAGTTGCAATTCGAGGGGCTCGAAATCCCTGTCGAAGACATGCTGGTTGGCGAGGGCAGGGGCATGAAGGTGACGCAGGTGCGGCTCGGCCCGGCGCGGCTTACCCACTGCATGCGCTGGCTTGGATTGTCCAAGCGCTGCGTCGAGATCGCGCGCGCCTACGCTGCCGAGCGCCATGGTTTCGGCCAGCGCCTCGCCGACCGCGAAAGCGTCCAGCTGAAGCTCGGCGATCTTGCCATGCGCATCGAGATCGGCCGCCTGCTGGTGATGAAGGCTGCGTGGGAACTGGACCGCGGCGGCTTTGCCCGCAAGGATGTGTCGATGGCCAAGGTCCAGGTCGCCAATGTGCTGCATGACGCGGCCGATGTGGCGATCCAGATCAACGGCGCGCGAGGCTATTCCAAGGACACGGTGCTCGAATGGATCTACCGCTATGCGCGCCAGGCGCGGCTGGTCGACGGCGCCGATGAGGTCCACAAGATGGTGCTGAACCGTTTCCTCAACGAAGAGGAGAGGGGTTTTTGGCGCTGGACCGTCGAAGGCGAGGCATAGCGGACGCGGGGTGGCATCTCAGGAGGAAAAGATGCCGTTGAGTGCGGATTTCGATCCTGCGGCGTTGATGGGCTTTCTCGCCAACCGCTTCGGCGATGCCGCAATGACGCTGGAGCGGATCGGCGGCGGACAGTCCAACCCGACCTACTTCGTCGACTATGGTGCGCATCGCATGGTGCTGCGCAAGAAGCCGGCCGGGCCGATCCTGCGCGGGGCGCATGCCGTCGACCGCGAGTTCCGCGTGCTTGAAGCGCTCGCAGCGACCAACGTGCCGGTGCCGCGGCCGGTGCTCTTTCACGCCAGCGCCGAGCCGCTCGGCACGTCGTTCTACCTGATGGAGCGGCTGGATGGTCGCGTCTTCCACGACTGTTCGCTGCCTGGCCTCGTCCCCGCGGAGCGACGCGCCATCTATTTCGGCATGGCCGAAGCGATGGCCAAGCTGCATGCTGTCCGTCCCGACGCGGTCGGTCTCGGCGATTACGGCCGGCCCGGCGACTATTTCGAGCGCCAGATTGGCCGCTGGACCCGGCAGCTCAGGGAATCGCCGAGTGACAGAATTCCGGCACTCGAAGCGGTCGCCGACTGGTTGCCGCAGCATCTGCCCACGGATGATGGACGCGTCTCGATCGCCCATGGCGACTTCCGCCTCGGAAATCTGCTGTTCCATCCCGGCAAGCCGGAGGTGATCGGCATTCTCGATTGGGAGCTGTCGACGGTCGGCCATCCGCTCGCCGATCTCGGCTTTTGCTCGATGACCTGGCATTCGACCCCGGACGAATATGGCGGCATCCTCGGCCTCGATCATCCTGCCCTCGGCATCCCCAGCCAGCGCGAATTCCTCGACCATTATTTCACGCATGCCGTGCCCACTGCGCCCCTGCAACGCTTCCACCTGGTTTTTTCACTGTTCCGTTTCGCTGTGATCTTCGTCGGCATCGCCGACCGGGCGCGGGCAGGCAGCGCGGCGTCGGCCGATGCCGCCAGCAAGTCGCCGCTCGCCGGCCGCTTTGCCGCACGTGCTCAAGAGATCATCCAAGGAGCGAGACCGTGGAGTGGCTCCTCCTGAGGGGAGCGTTCGCGCCTGGTCCTTTCCCTACCCCGCAGCGTCAGCAATCCAGTCCGAGAGGCTTTGCGAAAAACTTCGCGGCACGATGAGTTCGCACGCGGTCTCGCCGCTGCGCAGGAACAGCACGGGCACATGGTGCAAGGATGTCAGCACGGCGCGGCCCGGGGCGGCCGCCGGCGCGCACCAGTCGACGGCGATGCATTTGGAGAGGACCCGCGCGACGCCGGCCCCGGCCATTCTGAAACGCACGCGACCCTCGTCGAGAGAAACCGAACAGCCGAGATCCGGATCGACGGCAAGCGAAGGTGCTTGCGCGCCGTTGTCGAGAGCCAGCCAGAGACGGCGAGGTGCGACGCGGATGACGAGGAGACCCTTGTGGCGAACCGTCTCTCCGACCGAGGCGGGAAGTTTCGTGCCGAGCGACGCAGAGAGGCTCGATTCGAATTGCCCCAGCGTGCCGTCCCAGCCCTCGATCTGGATGAGTGGGCAATCGACCACGGACAGGCTGAAATCCGGGCTAGCCATGCAGTCGTTCCCCCTGCGGATCGAGGAATACCGGCGAGACGACGCGGGCACGGACCGTTTCGGCCTTCATCGGATAGACGGCCACGACCTCGCTTCCTTCGCTGCCGACATCGCCGGCAAGCAAGGCCAGCCCGACATAGTGGCCGCGTTCAGGGCTGAAGGTGACGGAGGTCACGCGGCCGCGCCCGTGGCCGTAAGGTTTCTCGCCCGGCAGGAACAGGATGGCGCCACCGCGAAGGCGTTTCCCCTCTTCGATGCATTCCAGTCCGACCAGGCGCTGGCGGTCGGGCGCCTGGAAGGCGGGGCGCCGTCGCAGCACGTCGCCGACGAAGCCGGTACGCTTGCCCGCCATGCGGCCGAGGCCAAGATCGTCGAGCGTCGTGCGCCCATCGATTTCAGGTCCGGCGACATGGCCCTTTTCGACGCGCAGCGCGCCGAGCGCCTCGACGCCGTAAGGTTTCAAGTCGAGCGGCCTGCCTGCTTCGAGCAGGCGGCTCCAAAGCTGTTCACCGGCAGTTGCGCCGACATAGATTTCGTAGGCGCGCTCGCCGGAATAACTGAGACGCAGGATGCGGAGCGCACGGCCCTGCCATTCGCTTTCGAGCAATCCCATATGCGCAAGTGCCGCGTCGGAAACATCGAGAGCGGGAAATGCCGCAGCAAGAATTGCACGGCTTTTCGGTCCGGCAACCGATATCGCCGCCCATTCATCGCTCACCGAGGTCACGGCTACGCGCAAATCCGGCCAGGCCATATCGAGCAGAAATTCAAGACGCGACAGCACGTCGGCGGCCTTGGCGGTCGAGGTGGTCATGAAAAACCGGCTCTCGGCCAGCCGCGTCGTGGTGCCGTCGTCGAAGACGATGCCGTCGTCGCGCAGCATGACGCCGTAGCGCGCACGGCCAACCGGCAGTTTGGCAAAGCCGTTGGCGTAGATGCGATCGAGGAAAATCGCGGCATCCGGGCCCTGGATGTCGATCTTGCCGAGAGTGGAGATGTCCATCAGGCCAGCGGCCTGGCGCACACTCCGCATTTCGGCGACATACGCTTCGTTCACGTCGAGCCCGGATTGCCTGTAGAAATAGGGCCGCATCCAGAGCCCGACCTCCAGCATCTCGGCGCCGTTCGCCATGTGCCAGTCGTGCATCGGCGTGCGGCGGATCGGCTTGAAATGATGGCCGATGGCGCGTCCGGCAAGCGCACCGATGGCGACCGGCATATAGGGCGGTCGAAAGGTCGTGGCGCCGGTCTCGGGGATCGTTGCATTGCGTAAGGCCGCCATCGAGGCAAGCGCTGAAAAATTGCCGGTCTTGCCCTGGTCGGTGCCCATGCCGAGCGTGGTGTAGCGCTTCAGGTGCTCGACCGATTCATAGCCCTCGCGATAGGCGAGTTCGATATCCCCGGTCGTCACGTCCATCTGGAAATCGACGAAGGCCTTTCCACGGCCGAGAGAAGGGATTTCGCGAAACGGGGCCGTGGCGGTCTCGCTGAGATCGAGTTTCGACGGAGCGGCCACCGGCGCCGACTTGCCGCAGAACGATGCCGCCTCGGTGCCGGCGCGATGACCGTTCTCGATGACATCGGCGGTCGAAAAAATTCCCATCATCGAGCCGGCGCCGAACCGGTCCTCCGGAAACGCCCCCGGCACGAAGCCGCCAATATCGCTGCGATATCCAGGTTTGACGCCCAGGTGCGAGGTGAGATGCACGGTCGGCGACCAGCCGCCGGACACGCAGACCAGGTCGCAGGCGGCCTCGGACTGGCCGTCCGGTCCGTTGAGCGTTGCACGCCTGACGGCATGGCCGCCGTTAAGGTCGACGATGCGCGTTGCGGCCCGCACCACCACGCCGAGCCGTGCGGCTTCTGCGGCAAGTGCGGCGGGCGGCGCTGCACGCAGATCGGCAACCGTCACCTCTGCGCCGCCTGCGGCATAGTCGAAGGCGGTGCGCCAAGCGCCGTCATTGCTGGTGGCGACGACTATTTTCTTGCCGGGCAGGGCGGCGAAACGGTTGAGGTAGGTCCGGGCGGCCGAGGCAAGCATCACGCCGGGCCGGTCGTTGTTGGAGAATATCATTGGCCGCTCAATGGCGCCGGTGGCGAAAACGATCGAGCGGGCGCGAAGCATCGTGAATGTCTGCAGCACTTCGCCGGCCAGCTGCGGATTGCTTGGGTCGCGTTGCCCGATCAGTCCGATGACATTGCCGTCATAGATGCCGAAAGCGGTTGTCCGCTTCATCAGAGTGACGGGTTCGGAGCTCTCCAGTTCGGCCTCGGCCTGTCTCAACCATGCGTCCGCTGCGCTGTCGGACGGCTCCGTCAGAAGCTGGCCGCCGAGCAGGAAATCCTGTTCGATCAGCGCCACCCGCGCGCCGGCCGCTGCGGCAGCACGCGCCGCCGACAATCCTGCAGGGCCGCCGCCGATGATGGCGACATCGGCAAAGGCATGACTGATGTCGTAGCGGTCTGAGTCGGGATCGGTGCCGGCTCTGCCAAGCCCGGCCGCCTTGCGAATGAAGTGCTCGTAGAACATCCAGGCGCGGCGCGTCGGGCCCATGAAGGTCTTGTAGTAGAAGCCGGCCGACAGGAACGGCGCCAACAGGCCGTTGACGCTTTGCACGTCAAAGGCAAGCGAAGGCCAGCGGTTCTGGCTCTCAGCGACTAGGCCGTCTTGGAGTTCCAGCGTCGTCGCCGGCAGGTTCGGCTGGCGCCTGCCTGCGGTTGCAAGCGTGACCAGTGCATTCGGCTCCTCGGCCCCGGCGGAAAAAATGCCGCGCGGACGATGATATTTGAAGCTGCGCCCGACCAGCGTGACGCCGTTGGCGAGCAGCGCGGAGGCAAGCGTATCGCCGCGATATCCGATCAGGCTCCGGCCGTCGAAGGTAAACTCGACCGGCCGCTCGCGGTCGATACGGCCGCCCATCGACAACCGCTTGTGGTTCGAACTCATGCCGGTGGTTTCCTGGCCGACAATTGCCTGGCGAGATCGACGGATGCGATGGCGTGGCTGCGCGTGTCGCGTTCGACCACCAGCCATTGGCGGCAGCCGGTCACGTGCTGCCAGAACTCGCGGTGCAGGCCAGCCGGATTTGTCCTGACATAGACGTAACGGTACCAGGCCTCGGGATCGGGATCGTCGTGCGCCGGACGCGTGACGGAAGCGTCGCCGCCGTAGCGGAACTCGTCATGGTCGCGCAGACCGCAGCAGGGGCATTCGATGCGCAGCATTGTCTTGCGCCTCCTATTGCAGCCAGGCTGAGGGGCCGGCGCCAGCCTCGTCGAGCGTGTGGCCGGTGCGGAAACGATCGAGCCCGTAGGCTGCGATCAAGGGGTGCGGCTTGCCGGTGGCGATCGTGTGGGCGAAGCACCAGCCGGAAGCCGGCGTCGCCTTGAAGCCGCCATAGCACCAGCCGCCGTTGAGATAGAGCCCCTCGATCGGCGTCGGGCAGATGATCGGGCTGGCATCGGGCGTCATGTCCATGACGCCGCCCCAATGGCGCAGCAGTCGGATGGGCGAAATGCACGGCATCAGAGCGATCGCCGCCTCCGCCACTTCGCGCACGACGCCCAGATTGCCGCGCTGGGCGTAGGAATTGTAGCCGTCGAGATTGCCGCCGAAGACCAGCCCGCCCTTGTCCGACTGGCTGACGTAGAAATGATCGGCGCCATAGGCGACAACATGGTCCACCAACGGCTTCAGCGGTTCGGTGACAAAGGCCTGCAAGACGTGGCTTTCGATCGGCAGTTCCAGGCCGGCCTTGGCGCCGAGCACGGATGTATGACCGGCAACAGCGAGGCCGACCTTGCCGGCGCCGATCCGGCCTTTCGTCGTTTCGACGCCGACGATCCTGTCGCCGTCGCGGAGGAAGCCTGTCACCTCGCAGTTCTGGATAATGTCGACGCCATGGCCGTCGGCGGCGCGCGCATAGCCCCAGGCGACCGCGTCGTGGCGCGCCGTGCCCGCCCGGCCCTGGAAGATGGCGCCATGGATCGGAAAGCGGGCGGTGTCGGAAAAATCGAGATAGGACACGAGACGGCGCACCTCGTCGCGGTCGAGGATGTCGGCATCGATGCCGTTCAGCCGCATGATGTTGGCGCGGTGGCTGAAGCCGTCGAGCTGGTCGGCGGAATGCGCGGTGACGAGCTGGCCACGCTGCGAGAACATGACGTTGAAATTCAGCGCCCGCGACATGTTCTCCCAGAGTTTCATCGAGAATTCGTAGAACTGGGTGTTGCCGTCGAGCAGGTAGTTGGAGCGGATGACGGTGGTGTTGCGGCCGACATTGCCGCCGCCGACATAGCCCTTTTCGAGCACCGCGACGTTGCGGATGCCGTGGTTCTCGGCGAGGTAGAAGGCGGTAGCGAGGCCGTGTCCACCGCCGCCGATGACGATCACGTCGTAGGACGGTTTTGGCTCCGCTGCCCGCCAGGCGCGCTGCCAGTTCTTCTGGCCAGACAGCGCGTTGCGGAAAATCGAAAATGCCGAGTAGCGCGCCATCCCTGCGGCCTATCGAACGATCGGGCCGGCCGGCGTGCGGGTAAGCACTTCGGCGCCCGCATCGGTCAGAAGCACGGTGTTGGAGACGAAGTCATCGCCGCGACCGGTGCCCATCAGCCACGACAGGATGTGGAAGCTCATCCCGGTCTCGATTTCGAGATCGGAATCGTGCCTCAAGCCGGTCACCGAATTGCCGCCAGTCCATGATGGCGGCTGTCCGGCGCCGACAAGGTAGCCGCAGTGATGGCGGCGATAATGGGAAAGACCGGCCTCGTCGGCGACGGTCTGCCAGGCGGCGTAGACGTCGCGCGCCCTGGCGCCGGGCCTGAGTGCCTCGACGACGGCATCGAACGCCCTGGCGGTCACCTCCGCCATCCCTGCGTCTTCGTCGCTGATATGGCCGATGCGAACGAGCCGGCCGAGCGGCGCGTGATAACGCGAGATGCAGCCGGACAGTTCGACGAAGACCGGCTCGCCCTTGCGGTAGATCCCGTCGCCCCAGGTCGTATGCTCTTCGCCCAGGCGCGCGGCCGGGCGGATGAACGGGCCGAAGCCCGGAGCATGACCGCCGGCGCGAATCATCGCCGCAACGCACTGGGCCGCGACCTCCTGTTCGGAGGCACCGTCCGAGATCGCGGCGATCGCGGCGCCGGCGGCGGCGTCGGTCACTTGTGCCGCCAGACGCATCAGTGCCTGTTCCTCGGCGCTCTTCACTCGCCGCATCCTGTCGACCAGCCCGGAAACATCGCTCCATCTGGCATCGGCCTGCGTCTGGAGTGCGACGGCAAGCCCATGGCTGAGGCCGGCCGTCCAGTATTCGAGGCCGATCCGCTTGCCGGACAGGCTGAGCTCCGCAAGCACCCGCGCGGCAAGGTCGGCCGCCGTTTCGCTGTCGGAATGGCCGCGGAATTCCGCTGCCGTCACCTGTTTCTCGATTGTCACCCTTTCCATCGAGCGGGTGACCAGGACAGGTTTCCCTTCGAGCGGGACGATCAGCAGGTGAGGGGCAAAATATCCCCAGTGATCGAGCCCGGTGAGGTAGAAGACGTTCTCCGGCGAAGCAAAGACCGTCGCGTCGAGCTCGCGCTCGGCCAGCGCCGTGCGGACCCTGACAAGGCGGCCGGCGATTTCGGCTTCGGAAAACGGATTACGGTCCATCAGGCGTCCTCGTGCTGGTTACCGGTTTCGTTGCCGGCATGATCTTTCGTCAGTGACCGGCTTCCAGTCCCCATGCTCAGTCGATGACGATGAGTTCGCGCGCCACGTCGCAGAGGCGTTCGCCGCCGCGATCCGTGACGACGAAGGATTCCGAGATGGCGATGCCGAAATCGTCGAGCCAAACGCCGGCCATGAAATGGAAGCACATCCCGGACTGCATCTTGGTGGTGTCGCCGGGACGAAGACTTGCGGTGCGTTCGCCCCAATCGGGCGGGTAGGCGAGCCCGACCGGATAGCCGACGCGGCTCTCCTTCTTCAGCCCGTTCTTCCTCAACACTGCCTGCCAGGCGGCTTCCACCTCTTCGGCGGTGTAGCCGGGGCGGGCCTTCTCAAGGCCGGCGTCGACGCCCTCGACGATCGCCTTGGCCATGTCGACGAGGACTTGCGGCGGCTTGCCGAAATGCACGGTCCGCGTCAGCGCCGCATGATAGCGCCGCCGCACCCCGGCGATCTCCAGAATGGCGAGGCCGCTGTCCGGCAGCGGCGCGTCGGACCAGGTCAGATGCGGCGTGCTGGTGCCTTCGCCGACGGGCATCAGCGGACGGATCGCGGCATAGTCGCCGCCCGCTCCGGGCACGCCCATGATCTGTGCGTGATAGATTTCCGCAATGACATGGTTCTGCGGTACGCCGAGCCGCATTTTTTCGATGCCGCGTTTCATGGCGTGCGTGCAGATCGCACCGGCCTCGCGGATCAGCGCCAGCTCGGCTTCGGATTTGACCAGCCGCGCCCAGTTGACGAGATCGTGGTTGTTGGCGAAGTGCGCGTCAGGCAGCCCGCTGACGAGATGGGCATGGCAGCGCGCGGTGTAATAATGCGCGTCCATCTCGACGCCGATGCGGGCGTTTCCCCAGCCACGCGACCGGATCAGCTGGGCGAGTTCGTCATAGGGGTGTTCGACGGGCTGCTGCACCAGCCGTTCCGAGAACGGCACGATGTTCTTCTCCGGCAGGCCGGTGGTCAGGCGTGCGCTCCTGGCGTCCTGCGCCCTGCCGAACCAGATCGGCCGGTCTTCCCTGAGATGGACGAGCACGCATTGCGGAACATAGAACGACCATCCGTCATAGCCGGTCAGCCAGCACATATTAGCTGGGTCCTGACAGATGATGAGGTCGAAGCCGGCCTTCTCCATGCGTGACTTCACGCCGGCCAGGCGCTGCGCATACTCCGCTTGCGTGAAAGTCCCGAAACCGCTCGCGCTCGCCACCGAAATCCCACCTGCCAGTACGCTGGTTTTTTCTTAAATTGTGCACAACTGGCAATAATGTGTGGTCTGATTACGAATTATTACCAGATTTCTGTAGTTTTTATATCTTAGCTTGCACAATGTCTAGGGCAGTTGTATACGTCTTGACAGGCAGGTGTCGACCTCGAAGAAGGCCGCGCCCGGGAATATCAGTCAGTTGTTCAATGGGAGAAAAGCATGTTCAAATCATCGATATCGCGCCGGATGGTCGTGAAAGCCGCCGCCTGCCTCGCGCTTGCCGCGACATCATTCACGGCGCTGCCCGCTTATGCGGAAACCACCCTCGAACAGGCCAAGAAGGACGGCTATATCCGCGTCGGCTTTGCCAACGAGGCGCCGTTCGGTTACGCCACGCCTGACGGCAAGCTGACCGGCGAAGCGCCGGAAGTTGCCAAGGCGGTACTCGCCAAGATGGGTATCGCGCAGGTTGACGGCGTGCTGACCGAGTTCGGCTCGCTTATCCCAGGTCTCAAGGCCGGCCGTTTCGATATCATCGCCGCCGGCATGTTCATCAATCCGAAGCGCTGCGCCGAGATCAATTTCTCCGAGCCGTCCTACGGCATCGGTCAGGCCATGCTGGTGGCAAAAGGCAATCCGAAGGGCGTGAAGGACTTTTCCAGCATCAAGGAAAACCCGGATCTCAAGCTCGCCGTGATGGCCGGCGCCGTCGAGGGCGGCTATGCCAAGGACGCTGGTGTCGCCGCCGGGCAGATCGTTGCCTTGCCCGACCAGTCCAGTCTGGTCGCCGCCGTCCAGTCGGGCCGTGCCGACGCTGCCGCGCTAACCGCTCTTTCGATCGCAGACATGGCCAAGAAGGCCGACGGCGTCGAATCGACCAAGCCGTTCGGCGAGGTTGCCGGCAAGTCGGTGAAAGGCCATGGCGGCTTCGGCTTCCGCAAGGAAGATACCGACCTGCAGGAGGCGTTCAACGCCGAGCTGAAGACGTTCCTCGGTTCGCCGGAGCACATCGCGCTGGTCGAGCCGCTCGGCTTCGGCAAGGACTACCTGCCCAACAAGACCACCGCGGAGC
The DNA here is from genome assembly GCF_055811575.1 of Mesorhizobium sp. WSM4815. NCBI lineage: Bacteria > Pseudomonadati > Pseudomonadota > Alphaproteobacteria > Hyphomicrobiales > Phyllobacteriaceae > Mesorhizobium > Mesorhizobium sp. WSM4815. Next base: position 78,253 of record NZ_JBVVQS010000080.1, read on the forward strand.
TTTGCGCGGGCAAATAGGTTCCCAACTGCTGGCGGCGCGAAAGCGCCGCCCCTTTTTCCTGGGGGAATCCGCATGGGAATCCGTACGCTCGTTGCCATGCTGGTCGTCGCGCTTGTCGTGATCGGTGCCTTGGCAACGCAGGACTCTTACAAAGTGTTTATGCCGGGGCTGCTGCAAGGCGCGGTCCTGACGATCGAGATCGCTATCCTCGGCAGCCTGCTGGCAATCGTCATGGGCGTGCTGGCGGCGCTGGCAAGGATGTATGGCCCGGCGCCGCTCAAATGGCTGGCCACGGTCTATGTCGAGATCTTCCGCGGCACCTCGGCGCTGGTGCAATTGTTTTGGCTGTTTTTCGTGCTGCCGCAGTTCGGTGTCACGCTCAACGCATTTCTGGTTGCTGTCCTGGCGCTCGGCCTGAACGTTGGTGCTTACGGATCGGAAGTCGTGCGCGGCGCGATCCAGTCCGTCGCCCGCGGGCAGTGGGAGGCGTCTACCGCATTGAACATGAGCCGCCCCCAGATGCTGCGCCGGATCATCCTGCCGCAGGCTTTCGTCGCCATGATCCCGCCTTGGGGCAATCTGTTCATCGAGCTTTTGAAATCGACAGCGCTGGTCTCGCTGATCACGCTCTCGGACCTCGCCTTCAAGGCGCAGCAAATGAACCAGAACACGTTCAAGACCATTCCGATCTTCACCCTCGTCCTGCTGATGTACCTGGCAATGTCGCTGGTCGTGACCATCGGCATGCGGCTTCTCGAAAGGCGGGCTTCGCTCGGATTGGCGCGGGGGAAGGCAGCATGATCTGGGACTGGGCATTTGCTTTTGAAATCCTGCCGGTGCTCGCCAGCGCTGCCATCGTTTCCATCGAGGCGACGCTGATCGGGTTTGCGCTTGCCGCCTCGCTTGGCCTGGTGCTGGCGGTCGTCCGCATCGCCGTGCCGTGGACCGGCTGGACGATTTCGGTGCTGGTCGAACTGATCCGGTCGACCCCGTTGCTGATCCAGATATTCTTTCTCTATTTCGTCTTTCCGAAATTCGGTGTCGTGCTCGACGCCTTCACCGCCGGGGTGCTTGCCATCGGTATCCACTACGCTGCCTATTGTTCTGAGGTCTATCGCGCCGGTTTCGACAACATCCATCGCGGCCAGTGGGAAGCCTCGGTCGCCCTCAATCTGTCAGCCTGGACGACGTTCCGCGACATCATCATTCCGCAGGCGATCCCGCCGATCGTTCCGGCGCTCGGCAACTATCTGGTTGCCTTGTTCAAGGAGACGCCATTGCTTTCCGCAATCGCCGTGCTGGAGCTGATGCAGACCGCCAAGATCATCGGCTCCGAAACCTTCCGCTACACTGAGCCGATGACGCTGGTCGGCCTGTTCTTCCTTGCCATGAGCCTGGTTTCTGCCGCGCTCATTCGCTCCCTCGAAGGCTTGCTCAACCGGAGGACCATGCGATGACGGAACAACCGATGGTCCGCTTCGACAATGTTTCGAAACGCTACGGCGCGCTGACCGTTCTCGACGGGCTCAATCTGGACATAGCACGCGGCGAGAAGGTTTCCATCATCGGGCCGTCCGGCTCCGGCAAGACCACGGTGCTGCGCATGCTGATGACGCTGGAGACGATCAATGACGGCGTCATCTGGGTCGAAGGCGAGCCGCTCACCCACATGGAGAGGAACGGCAAGCTTGTTCCCGCCGATCTCGCGCACATCCGCAAGATCCGCGCCAAGATCGGCATGGTGTTCCAGTCGTTCAACCTGTTCCCGCACATGACGGCGATGCAGAACTGCATCGAGGCGCCGATAACCGTGCTCGGCATGAAGCGGGCCGATGCCGAGGCGCGTGCGGCCGAATTGCTCGACATGGTCGGCCTGTCGGAGAAGAAGGACCACTATCCCTCGCAGCTTTCCGGCGGCCAGCAGCAGCGTGTCGCCATCGCCCGCGCTTGCGCCATGCGGCCCAAGATCATGCTGTTCGACGAGGTGACCTCGGCACTCGACCCCGAACTCGTCGGCGAAGTGCTTGAAGTCATCCGAAAACTCGGCAGGGAACATGACCTCACCATGCTGATGGTCACCCACCAGATGGGATTTGCCAAGGAATTCTCCGATCGCGTCTGCTTTTTCCATGCCGGCAAGATCTGCGAACAGGGGCCGCCAAACGAGTTGTTCGGCGCCCCCAAGAACGAGCGGACGCGGCAGTTCCTGCACGCTGTCCTGGAGGCTGGATGACGCTTGAGACGGATGCCGCCCTGGCCGCGACCGCCGCACCGCCGCGCCCGCTCTCGGCGCGGGAGCGGTTCGAGCGTATCTACCGGATATTGCGCGACCGCATCTGCCTGCTCGACTATGCGCCCGGCAGCCATCTCTCCGAGGAAGAGCTTGCCCAGGAATTCCAGATCAGCCGCACGCCGGTTCGCCGTGTCCTGGCGCGCCTCGAATCCGAGGGTCTGGTTCAATCCGTCCATGGCGTCGGCACGATCGTCACCGATGTCGACATCGAGGAATTGCAGCAGGTCTATCACTTGCGCCTGGAACTGGCGCTCCTCGTCGGCAAGCTTTCGCCGATCCCGCGCACGGCGGACGACCTCGACCGGATAAGGGCACTCATCGCGCGCTGCGATTCCGATGTGCTCAATCCCGACCAGCGCGCTTTCCTGCGCCTCAACATGGATTTTTTCTACGAGCTCACCGCGATGACCGGCAACCAGCCGCTGCGCGAGATCAGCGAGCGCCTGTATTTTCAGGTCGCGCGCGTCGTCCTGAAGATGATGCCGCAGTTGGGCCTGGTCGAGGAGTTCACTGCGTTCCGCCGCGAAATGGAAGAGGTGCTTGCCGCCGCCGAGATCGGCGACTGGGAGTCGATCGGGCACATCAGGCGAGCCCATATCTCGATGAGCTTTCGCCGCATGATGCGTCATGCAGCCGAGGTCAACCTATCCGGCGGAACTCTGTAATTCACGTTTGACCTGGCGCACGCCCGGGTCACGACCGGTGGGCACCGCTTCGTCGGCCGGCGACCAGCTTCAGCCAGGGCGCAAAATGGAAGGCGCTCATCAGCAAGTACATCATCGCCATTTCGTTCAGCGGCGACGCATCTTGCGCCGCGCAGATCATGTCGGCATCACCGATAACGGCCGTCAGCAGCGCCATGATTGCGAAGGTGGGCGCGGCCGCCAGCGATAGCCAGTCGGCCGCGTCGCGGGCGGCGACTTCGTCGCTTGGGAAATCGGCAGATCCGCTGCCTTCGGGCGGCATCTTCTGGTCGGGGTGGAGTGTCATCGAGACGTCATCCCTTTTCGACACGGCGCGCTGGTTGTTGGTGCTGAGATAGATTAGGACCGGACATCGAAAGGTGAGAGTGACAAGTGTGACGGGATTCCGATGGACTCGCTGATCACCGCTGCAGCGCGCGCCCTTGCGACGGGTGATCCCCTTGGCGCTTTGAAGCGGGTCGCCCTGCGTGACGATGCGCCTGCGCTTGCGCTGCGCGGCATTGCAATGGCGCAGCTCGGCGATCTCGTTCGCGCGAAGGCTCTCCTCAAAAGTGCTGCGCGCGCCTTCGGTCCGAAAGAGGCAGTGGCCCGCGCGAGGTGCGTCGTCGCCGAAGCCGAGATCGCGCTCGTCTCGCGCGACCTCGGCTGGCCGGCGAAGGCACTCGACGCCGCGCGGTCGACGCTTGAAAAGCACGGCGACCACGTCAATGCCGCGCATGCGCGCAATCTCGAAGCGCGGCGCCTGCTCCTGATCGGACGCCTCGATGAGGCCGAGAGCAGGCTCGCCGGCTTCCACCCGACGACGCTCCCACCCGCGTCGAGGGCCGCCCACGAGCTGGTGATTGCGGGGGTCGCGCTACGCCGCCTCCGCACCAAGGCGGCGCGCGCTGCGCTCGGGCGGGCCGCGCACGCGGCGGGCCAGGCGGACATTCCAGCGCTGACGGCCGAGGTTGAAGGCGCATCCCTGGTGATGAACACGCCCGCGGCGCGGCTGATCGCGCGCGGGGTTGAGCGCCCGCTCCTGCTCGAGGAGGTCGAAGCGCTGCTGGCGTCGGGGGCACTCGTCGTCGACGCCTGCCGCAATATCGTGCGGGACGCCGGCATGATCGTCTCGCTGGCGACGCGCCCGGTCCTGTTCGCGCTTGCGCGTGCGCTGGGCGAAGCCTGGCCCGCAGACGTGCCGCGGAGCACGCTCGTCGCACGCGCCTTCGGCGGCAAGCACGCCGATGAATCGCATCGCGCCCGGTTGCGGGTCGAAGTCGGTCGGCTTCGGGTGGAGTTGCGGTCACTGGCGGATGTGAGCGCGACCAAGCGAGGCTTTGCGCTTATGCCGCGCCGCCCACGCGATGTCGTGGTGCTGGCGCCGCCCGCCGACGAGCCGCATGCAGCGGTGCTCGCCTTCCTCGCCGACGGCGAGTCGTGGTCGAGCTCGGCGCTCGCAATTGCGCTCGGAGCCAGCTCGCGCACCGTGCAGCGCTCGCTCGAGCAGCTTGCGGCAGCAGGCAAGGTGCAGTCCTTCGGCCGCGGGCGAGCGCGCCGTTGGATGACCCCGCCGGTGCCGGGATTCCCGACAATCTTGTTACTCCCCGGCTCACTGTCGGGTTACTAGTGTCATGGACAATTCAACAGATCTGAGCCTGGAGCAGAAGCATGAAACGATCTGCAGCTGAAGTCCTCCGCGAATATGGACCCTTTCCGGGTGTCGACCAGGTGGCTGGGGTTACATTCGACGGTCAGCAGGTCTGGTTTGCGTCAGGAGACAGGCTGAACGCCTTGGATCCTGCGAGCGGCAATGTGGTGCGCGCGATCGATGTCGCCGCGCACGCAGGAACGGCCTTCGACGGCCAGCACCTGTTCCAGATCGCCGAAGATCGCATTCAGAAGATCGATCCCAACACTGGCCGCGTGCTCGCCACGATTCCGGCGCCAGGTGGCGGCGGCGACTCCGGACTCGCCTGGGCCGAAGGCTCACTTTGGGTGGGGCAGAATCGCGGTCGCAAAATCCATCAGATCGACCCCCAGACAGGGGCAGTTCTTCGCACAATCGATTCCAACCGTATCGTCACAGGGGTCACCTGGATCGACGGCGAACTCTGGCACGGCACCTGGGAAGGTGACGAAAGCGACGTCAGGCGGATAGATCCTGAAACCGGAAAGGTCCTGGAGAAGCTTGAGATGCCGCCTGGAACGGGCGTGTCGGGGCTCGAGTCCGATGGTGGCGATCAGTTCTTCTGCGGCGGTGGAAACAGCGGCAAGGTGAGAGCTATCCGCCGACCGAGGCGAGGCTCCACGAGCAGTTAACCGAAGCGGCCCTCGCGGGCGCGCTTTCCGCTTTGACGAACCGTCCGCCGGGGAGCGGTCATCAATGCGGCGGACCGGATCGCTGGAGCCCTTAAGCGCTGTTGGGCTTGTCGCGGCGCTCGACGATGTAGATGTGGTCGGCAACCAGGACCACATCGCCATGCTGGTTGATCACCTCGCAGCGCTCGATGACGCGACCCGACTCCGGCCGCTTTGGGTCGTCTTGCTTGGCCGAGATGGTGGTGCGGGTCTTGATCGTATCGCCGATGAACACCGGCTTGATGAAGCGCAACCTGTCATAGCCATAGGAGAACGCGACAGGGTTGATGACGCTTGCCGTCAGTCCGACGCCGACCGAGAAGACCAGCGTGCCATGGGCGATGCGCTGGCCGAACGGCGTCGTCTTCATGAACTCGGCGTCCATGTGGTGAGGGAAGAAATCGCCGGTATGGCCGGCATGCACGACGAAGTCGGTCTCGGTGATGGTGCGCCCGCTGGTCATACGCGACGAGCCGATCCGGTAATCCTCGAAATAGACAGTCTGCTCCATGTCAGGGCCTCGCCGCGATCGGTGTTGCCGGCGCCGCGCTCGCTTGGTAGGCAGCTTCGACCAGCGCCATTGTGCTCCAGGCGTCCTCGACGGAACTGACAAGCTCGGCGTCTTCGCCTGATGCGTGGCGTTGGACATTGGCCATGCGGCCGACAAAGGCGTCCGGAAACCATTCGCCGACGAGCGGCACCGTGACCCAGTCTGAGCCGCCCTTCGGATAGATTTCAAGGATATCGGGCTCGCCGCGCGGATAGTCGAGGTTGAGCCCGAGCTTGAGATAGGCGGCGCCCTCGGTTCCGCAGATGCGGAACTCGCAGGCCTGGTGTTTTCGGCCAAATTTATGATCATGATTGATCGACAGCGCACAGCGCACTGTGTCGCCATAGTCGAGGATCGCGCTGGTGCGGGTTTGCGCGACCTTATGGTCGGGATGACCGAGCGTCTTGGCGTGAATCCCCCTGGGATCGCCGAGCAATTGCCGGATCAGGTCGAGATAATGGATCGAGTGCATGGCGATCTCGACGCGCGGCGCCTTCAGCAGGAATCCCCACAGCTGCCAGGGTGTCGCCAGCGCCAGCCAGGCGTCGAAGTCGACGACGTCGCCCAGCCAGCCCCTGGCGATCGCATCCCTGAGAGCCAGCATCATCGGTGCGAAGCGAAGCTGGAAATTCACAGCCGCTTTCAGGTTTTTGGCGCGGCAGGTTCCGAGGATCTCGCTCGCCTCGCTGAGGTCGCTGCCCATCGGCTTCTGGATCAGCGCTACGGCGCCGTCGGGCAACGCCCTGAGCACGCCGGCATGATGAGCCGGCGGCGTCGCCAGGTCGAAGATGACGCCGTCGATTGAAGTAGCCTCCTCGATCGACCGGTAAGCGGTGACGCCCCAGTTGGCCGCGAGTTTTTCCGCCTTGGCGTGGTCTGGATCGAAAAGCCCGGCGACCGGAAAGCCGGCTTTCCCATAGGCCGGGAAATGCGCGTCGCCGACGATCGAGCCGGCGCCGAAAATCACGATCGGCCGCGGCTTCGATGGCTTCGCCCAGGACTGGGAGAGCGAGGCTGGGTCGAAAACGCCATCAGTCATGATGGAAGACTTCGTCCATCGATGCCCACCATTCGCCCTCCTTGCGGGTCGGCAGCGGCTCCTGGCAAGGCATGCACAGCGCCCACCATTCCTGCGTCTTGGGATCGGCGGCCATCTTCGCCATGTCGGCGGCATAGTCGGTGCCGTGGTACTCGAAAGTGCTGAACAAGAGGTGCTCCGGCTCCTTGAGATAGATCGAATAGTTCCTGATGTTGCAGGCGGAAATCATCGCCAGCACTTCAGGCCAGACGGCTGCGTGAAGCCGCACATATTCGGTGACCTTTTCCGGCTTGAGGCCGAGCACCATTGCCATCCGCTGCATATCCGGCTCCTGTTTCACTATCGTCGTTATGAATGCCGCGATGCGTTGCGTTGCACCGGCGGTGATCTGCCCACTATTTACATACAAACAAATAATTTACACAATCACCAAGCCGATGGTCCTTCGGATGCTGACCACGGGGAGTGACTATGGCGGAGGACGAGGACGATGACCGCTATCGCGCGCCGGCGCTCGACAAGGGTCTCGACATCCTTGAGCTTCTGGCCGGCGTCGATGGCGGCCTGACCCAGGCGGAAATCGCCAAGAAGCTCGACCGCAGCCCCAACGAGTTCTACCGCATGTTGGACCGGCTGGTGCGGCGCGGCTACGTCACGCGGCCGGATGGCGACCGTTACTCGCTGACGCTCAAGCTGTTTGGCCTGGCGCATCTGCACGCGCCGGTGCGGCGGCTGGTTTCCTATGCGACGCCGCTGATGCGCGAACTTGCCGAGACCTCGCAGCAGTCAAACCAGCTTGTCGTCTTCGACCGCGGTTCTGCCGTGGTGATCGCCCAGCAGGAGGCGCCGGACTATTGGGGCATCTCGATTCGCGTCGGCGCGCATGTCAGCCTGTTCGACACCGGCTCCGGACATGTGCTGCTGGCGTTCCGCTCGCCGGAAGAGCGGCGGATGATGATCTCCGAACATCTGCGCAGCGCCCACAAGCCGCCTCAATCGCCGGACTTCTTTGCCCGTCTCGACCAGATCCGACAACGCGGCTATGAAATGATGGCATCGATGCAGACCGCCGGTGTGTTCAACCTGTCGGCACCCGTGCTTGGCTCGGACGGTAGGGCGATCGCCGCGCTGTCGATCCCCTACATAACCCTGATCAACGCACCCAGGGCGCCCGACATTACGAGGACCATAGAACTGTTGCTGGCAGCGGCCGAAAAGCTGTCGCAACTGGCGGGAGCCGCTGCCAAGCAGGCGACTGATTGAACAATTTCTGCGTGAGATGATTTTGAAACGGCGAAGGAGGAGCGCGCAATCATGATCTTCGATACCCATCTGCATCTGATCGACCAGTCGGCGTTGCGCTATCCTTGGCTCTCCGGCGTGCCGGCACTAAATCGCGATTTCCCCTACGACGAATATGCAGTCCAGGCTCGCCGCGCCGGCATAGAGGGCGCGTTGCACATGGAGGTCGATGTCGATCCAGCCGATATCGAGGCTGAGACCAGTCACGTAAAGGCGCTGTCACACCAGAAGGACAGCTTGCTGCGCGGGGCAATAGCCTCCTGCCGTCCGGAAGAGCCGGGCTTTGCCGCCTATCTCGAGCGCCAGCGCGCCGATCCTTTCGTCAGGGGTTTTCGCCGTGTGCTCCACGTCGTGCCGGACGAGCTTTCGGAAGGCGCGCTGTTTCGCGATAACATCAAGCGGCTTGCCGGCACCAAACTGACCTTCGACCTCGTCGTCCTGCCGCATCAGATCCCCAAGGCGATTGCGCTTGCCGACCTCGCGCCGGACGCGCAGTTCGTGCTCGACCATTGCGGCGTGCCCGATATCAAGGGCAGCAGTGAGCATCCCTGGCGCGAGCATATGGCGGAGATCGCGCGGCGCCCGAACGTCGTCGGCAAAATTTCCGGTGTGGTCGCCTATGCGGACGCTGGATCCTGGACTGTCGAAACGCTGCGTTCCTATGTCGAGCACACCATCCAATGCTTTGGCTGGGACCGCGTCGTGTGGGGCAGCGACTGGCCGGTCTGCACGCTTGGCGGCGGACTAGCCACCTGGATTGCGGCAACGCACGCGCTGCTTGCCGGAGCAAGCATCGACGAACGGCAAAAGCTGCTCTCCGCCAATGCGAAGCGGCTCTGGAATTTATAGAGAAGTTAGCGAACTCTGCCTCATCTCAGCGCCGGGTGCCGGAGACTCTTCACAAACAGGCGATTGAGATCGGCGACGACGCGGCCGGCATCGTGCCTTTCGGTCAGTCCGAGGTTGATACGATCGGAGGCCGCCTGCTGGAAGGCCATGTAGCCATCCTGGCGTGGCCTGACCCAGGCCCTCTCGAGCGTGGCGCGGGTGTCCTTGTAGAAATTGCCGGCGGCTGCGTTGACGGCGGCATCGTCCCAGGCTGCGGCATGGCCGGGCTGGCCGCCGGCCGACGCATAGGGGCCGCGCTGCACCTCGCCGCTGGCGATCCAATAGGCAAAGTCGATGGCCTCTTGCGTGGCCTTCGAAAAGGCCGACACGGCAATGCCGGTTCCGCCGAGCGCCGACCCGACTACACCGGCGTTGCCGGCAGGCGGAATGTCGGCGAAGGCAAGGCGGCTGCTGCGGAATCCGGCGATGGCATAGGAAACGTAGCCGTAGATCAGCGGCGCGCAGGCGATCCGCGTGCCGGAGCTGGCCATCTCCTCCAGGACGCCGATCGGGTCCATGCCAAGGCAGGTCGGATCGACGAGAGCCGCGATCTCGCGCATCATCTCGAAAACGCGGCCGCCGATGTCAGGGTTTATGTGGTCGCCAGGCTCTTCGACGGCGGGCCTGCCGAGATTGCCGGCAAGCGTGTAGAACACCATCAGCGAATGCGGCGGCCTGAGCGGCAGCAGCACGCGGCCTTGCCGCGCCAGGTCGAGCATCTCGGACCAGTTCGCCGGCGCGGCGGAAAGCATGTCCGGCCGCCACGCCTGCACCTGGCTTGCCGTGTCGATCGGAAACGCCCACTGCCGGCCTTGCCAGTTGTAGCTAGGATAGGACTGGCCGACGCTGCCTGCCGCCAGTGCCGCGCGTTCCTCTCCACGCCCCACAACGTCGAGCGGCGCCAGACAAGTCTCGGCGGTGATCTGGCCGACATGCGGATGATCGATGACGATCAAATCGTAGGCACGGGCCAGGTCCTCGACCGGAAACGATTCGAAATCCTGCAGCGAGCGCTTGTCCCATTCGATGGTGACGCCGGTCTGCTGCTTCCACAGTCCCGAACAGGCGACCATCGGGTCGTAGCCGCGCGGATGGCTCCAGGTCATGCCTTTGAGCGTCACGTCGCTCACAGCCCGAATTCTTCGCGGATCTTTGCGCTGTGCTCGCCGATGCGCGGCGCCGCCCGCTCGACCTTGGCGCGGACGCCATCGACCCGCAGAGGCGAACGCGTGGTGAGGATCGAGACGTGATCCTCGCGCGTCACGGTCTGCAGCATGTCGAGCACCTGAAAACCTTCGCTGGCCATCATTTCCGGCCAGGTCAGCACCCTGGCGCACCAGATGTCGGCGGGATCGAGGATGGCAAGCCATTCGTCGACGGTTTTCGTCGCGATTTTTTGCGCAATGATCGCCTTGATCTCGTCGCGGGCGGTGAACCAGGTCGACGGCTGATCGCGATAGGGCGCAAGCTGTTCGAGTTCCAAAAGGTCGGCCAGCTTCGGGATCGGCGTCATGGCGATGGCCAGATAGCCGTCCTTGGCCGGATAGACGCCGTAAGGCGCCGACAGATAGGCATGGGCGCTGCGGAACGCCGATCGCCGTGGCAGGCGGCGTCCGTCATTGAGATGCGTGGTCAGCACCTCGAACTGGAAGTCGACCAGCGCTTCGAGCAGGCTGGTCTCGACATGACTGCCGGTGCCGGTCAGGCCGCGCCGCACCAGTGCGGCAAGGATGCCTTGCGCGGCGGCGGCGCCTGCCAGCATGTCGGCAATCGCCAGGCCGAAGGGCACCGGACCCTGGTCCTCGTCGCCGTTCACCCACATCACGCCGGAACGCGCCTGCGCCAGCAGATCCTGCCCGGGGCGCTTGACCCAGGGGCCTTCTTCGCCATAGCCGCTGATCGAGGCATAGACCAGGCGTGGATTGATCTTGCGCACCGCCTCGTAGTCAAGGCCAAGGCGCTCGATGACACCGGGCCGGAAATTCTGGATCAGCACGTCGGCCTTGGCCAGCAGGCCGCGCAGCGCCGCCAGATCGGCCGCTTCCTTGAGGTCGATGGCAAAGCTTTCCTTGGCCCGGTTGATGGCGTGGAAGATGGTGGAATCGCCGCCGATCTCGGTGTCGCTGAGATAGAGCCGGCGCGACAGGTCACCGCCATCGGGGCGCTCGATCTTGATGACGCGGGCGCCAAGGTCGAGCAGCCGCAGCGAGCAGTAGGGCCCGGACAGGAACTGGCTCATGTCGACGACGACGAGCCCGGTCAGCGGCAATTCGGCGATGGCCGCCATCGCCTATGTCTCCGTCTTGCCGGCGAAATCGGCCGGATTCCGGCACTTCACCGTCTGCAGGAGCTGGCAATAAAGCACGAGCTCTCCTTCACTCTTGGACTTCATAGCTGGCGCGGATCAGCCCCATCTCCTTGTATTGGGTTTCGTGTCGAGATTGGATTGCACGATCGGTCCCCGTACCAATCTTCTTTGGTGAATAGTATTTTCACATATGGGATTGTGTTTCAAGCGTGAACAGGCGAAATTTTGCCGCGATCCGCTGCGGCTGGGTGTCGGCGGAACAAGGGGGGATTTCGATGCAGGACGCCTGTCTGGTCTTCGTCGGCAGCCTCAACCGCGAGGCGCCGTATTTTCAGGGCGCGCGCGGCGTTGGGCTCAGCGTCTACAGTTTCGACGAAGAGACGCTGGAGACGAGGAAACTGGCCGAGACGGGAGACGTCGACAATCCGACCTTCCTGTCGGTGACGCCGGGCGGCTCCCATGTCTATGCCAACTCCGAAGTGTTCACCTGGCGCGAAGGCGTGGTTTCGGCCTACCATTTCGACAGGCAAACCGCCGCGCTCTCCTACATCAACAAGCAGCCGACGCTTGGCAGCATCACGGCGCACAACACCGTCACGCGCGACGGGACGAAGCTCCTGGTCGCAAATTACGGCATGGGCGAAGGCGGCCCCGATCGCTCGCTCGTCGTCTACGGACTGCGCGACGATGGCGGCCTGACTGCGCCGTTGTCGAGCGTTGCCCATAGCGGAACTGGTCCCGACGCAGTTCGTCAGGAACGTCCCCATGCCCACAGCGTCACCGAGACGATTGCCGGTGGCGTGACGATGGTCGCCGATCTCGGCATCGATCGGCTTGTCGCGTACCGCATCGGGCCGGACGGCGGCCTGACCAGACTGGCGGAGTCGGCGCTTGCGCCCGGCGCTGGGCCACGTCACGTGGCGCTGCATCCGGGCGGGCGCTTCGTATTCGTCATGAACGAACTGGATTCGACGGTCGTCTCGCTTGCGCTGGACGAAGCGTCGGGCAGGCTCACCGAGATCGACACGAAGCCGGCCGTGCCGGCCGCGGCGCGCGACGGCAATCATTGCGCCGACATCCAGATATCGCCCGACGGCCGCTTCCTCTATGGCTCCAACCGCGGCCATGACAGTGTCGTGCTGTTTTCCGTCGACCAGCAGACGGGCACGCTTGCGCTGGTCGACCATGCGCCGTGCGGGGGCGCTACGCCGCGCAATCTGGCACTGACGCCCTCGGGTCGCCATCTCTTCTCGGCCAACCAGAACGCCGACCGCATCTCGATTTTCGCACGCGATGCGGCCACGGGTCGGCTGGCCGACACCGGGCGGTTTATCGATATCGGCACGCCGATGTGCGTGAAGATCGTGCGTTGAAAGCCTTGCTCTCCTTCCAGCAGCGAGGGCGTGCACAGTCCTGTGATTTCGGCTGAGCCATCAGCGTGGTAGCTTGCAGTCGTTCCGCTGCGGAGTCGCCATGCGTACCAAGCTCCTAGAAATCACCCTTGCTATGCTGGTGCTGGTCGGCGGCCTTCCAGCCGGCCATGCGCAAGTGGCCGAACGGCCGTCGCCTTCGGGCGGCGTTCTGTCGCTGCTCCCGCCGCCCCAGGTCTCAGATCATTCGATCGTGATCGCGGGACGCACGCTCAACTATCAGGCAAGGGCCGGCACGCTGTCGTTGCTATCCGGCAAGGGCGACGTCACCGCGGAAATCTTTCATGTCGCCTACACGCTGCGTCCCGAGCCAAGCCGGGAACCTGATCCCCGCCGCCCGATCACCTTCGTATTCAACGGTGGTCCCGGAGCGGCTTCCGCCTATCTGCATCTTGGCGCGCTTGGTCCACGCGTGATGGCGACAGCGGCCGATGGAAGTTTTCTCCCACCGCCGCAGCGGCTTTTGGACAACCCGAACACCTGGCTCGACATGACCGACTTGGTCTTTGTCGATCCCGTCGGAACCGGTTACAGCCGCGAAGCATCCGGCACCGAGGCACGCAGCTTCTGGGGCGTCAATCAGGACGCCGCCGCGATGGGCGCCTTCATCCGGCTCTATCTGGCACAGGCGGGCCGCACAGCGTCGCCGGTGTTTCTTGCCGGCGAAAGCTATGGCGGGTTTCGGGCGGCACTGCTTGCCAAGACGCTCCAGGATGATATCGGCATCAGCCCTCGCGGCATCGTGCTCATCTCGCCGGCGCTCGAATTCACGCTCGTGCGGCCCGACGAGTTCCAGCCGCTTCACTGGGCGCTTGAGCTGCCGTCGCTGGCGGCGGTGCGCCTGCGCAGCCAAAGCGTCACCGGTTCCGAACTGCGGGAGCGGATGGCCGATGTCGAACGCTATGCGCTTGGCGACTATCTCGTCGCGCTTGCCAGCGGGCTCGAACAGGGCGGGCGTCTGGCGAGCCCGCGCGTTGCTGAAATCACCGGCCTGCCGCTCGAACTCGTGAAACGAAACTTTGCACGCATTCCCACCGCGCTCTTCGCCAAGGAGTTTGCGCGGGCAAGGGGCAATGTTCTCAGCGTCTATGACGGCACGATCGAAACGGCAGACGTTGCCCCGGAAAGTCCAAGGCCCAGCGGCCCTGATCCGGTGCTCGACCGAAGCGTGCCGGCGCTCACTTCCGCCTTTGTCAGCTATGTCAGGGAGGAACTGAAATTCCGTACCGATCTAAGCTATCGGCTTCTCAACCGTGAAATCAGCGGAAATTGGGATTACGGGACGAGCCCGACGCGTCAGGGCTATACCGGCGTGATGGATGACCTTCAGCAGGCGCGCGCGCTAAATCCCGGCCTCGGCGTTTTGATCGTCAACGGCTACACCGACCTGGTGACGCCCTATCTGGTGTCACGCTATCTTGTCGGCCAGGTTCCTTCGCTTCCCGGCGCAACGCCTATCCGCCTCGAACTGCTGGAAGGCGGCCACATGATGTATTTCAGGCCGGAGAGCCGGCGCGCGCTGAGAGAGGCCGCGTCCGAGCTTTACCAAGCGCCGAAATGAGCGCGTAAAAGAGACAAATCCGCCTCGTCGCATGAGAGGCGGATGACGCAACACGAACCGGCGAGGCGAACAAGTCGATGACATCTCAGCCTGCAGAACTGACTTGGCTCAACCCGCCACCGCATCATGCCTTCGGCGACAGCACCGTGCATGTTCGGACCGGCAAGGAAACCGATTTCTGGCGCGAGACTTTTTATGGCTTCTGGCGTGACAATGGCCACTTCCTCTACCGGCAGGTCGAGGGCGATTTCAGCGCCGAGGTCACCGTCAAGGGGGACTACAAGGTGCTCTATGATCAGGCCGGTTTGATGGTCCGGCTGAGCGAGACGCATTGGGTCAAGGCCGGCATCGAGTTCACCGACGGGCTCGCCTATTTTTCCGTCGTCGTCACCAATGATGCTTCCGACTGGTCGTTGGTCAGCATCCCGGCCGGTCCGGACGGAGTCAGGATCCGGCTGACCCGCCATGCCGAGACAATCCGCGTTCAGTATCGCGATGCCTCCGACCATCGCTGGAAGCCGGTGCGGCTCGCATACTTCCCGCCCTCGAAAACAGTCGAGGTCGGCATGATGTGCTGTTCGCCGCAACGCGAAGGTTTCGAAGTCACATTCAGCGATTTTTCAGTCGGCCCGGCGATCTCGAGGGAACTCCACGACTGACGCGTCCTGTCAGCGGATCGGGGCGACGCTTTCACAGCAGTATCGTTCCGACAGCCGAATTGCGCGGTCGAAGAAGCTACCGGGCATTCGCCTCGTCCCGGTCGAACTTGAAATCGGCGGGAAGGCGGCCGCGGAAGGCGCGAAGCCGCTTCAGTAATTCCTCGCGCGCAGGTTTGCGCGCGACGCCGAGTCGTCGGGCATCGGCGACGTGGATCTCAATCTCATCGCCTTCCCCGAGTTCGAGGATCTCGACCACAACTGCAGGAATACGGATAGCGAGGCTGTTGCCCCACCTGGCGACCTTCATCACACTCTCCTATGCATATGCGCCATGATAACGGAACTGCCCGGGCGGCCGACCTTCTGGCCGGCCGATCCAGAAGCATCCGTCAGCCCGGATGCTTGAAGGTTTCGCCAAACCAGTTTCGCCACTTGGGCTCGCCCTCGACGGCGCGCTGTTCGGCGTCGTCGCCATAAAGATACAATGCCATGCTGGCGTTTGCGCTGCCATCGATATCATAGGTTCCGATCAGGGCAATGCCGGGAGCAGGTGCAGTCAGGCGCAGCGCGATGAAGCGCTGCTTGTCGTCCTGCCGCACGCGTTCGACTATGCCGGATAGTCTCTCCGGCTGCAGCGGGCCATTCCGCTGCTCGCCGACATTTGCGCCGGCCAGTCCGAGCGTCTCGGTAAGTTGCCTCCAAATCGAGAGCTGGTCGGCCTTCGTGCTGGCCATGACGCTGAAGCTGGCGGCGTTTTCGCCAGCGAAGTGCGAAAGGTAAATGCGCAGCACCTCGAAAAAGCCGGGCCAGCCGCTCTCGAACCCTTCCAACTGATCATCCCAATCGTCGGTCGAGGCAAACAGCGAATGGACCATGCGGACGACGCAACGATCACCCGACCGGCTGGTCACGGTGATCTCCGTTGCGACAGGCGGCGCGCCTTCGCTCCAGTCGCGTTCGACATAGCCGAAACGGAACGGCGGCTCCCAAATCGTCACTTCGCCGGTGGACGCGCCATTGGGACCGAAGTCGAAATGAAGCCTGCCGCCGACATGCTCGTCGATCGTGGTTTTTGTGAACCAGGCAGTGTTGCCGGGACCCGTCGCAATGGCCCGCCACACCTGCTCGGGTGTGCCGGGCGTAATGAACTCCATCTCGACCCAATGCTTTCCGGTTTCATCTTTCTTGATCGGCATGGGAACTCCTTTCAGGATTTGGCGTCCTCACAGTCGGGGCCGGGTGCGGTACGACGCCACTACGAGCCGATGCGGCCGCCAAAGCTCAAGCATACCCATTTTCGTATTGACAAAATATTTTGTCAAGACGCGCGCTGATGGCTGAAAGCGGCTATGGCGCGTCGTCGCCGTGTCGTGTGATCTGAGCGTTCGCAATCGAGCCGAATTCATGAAGAGAGGGCGAACCTGAGACCGCAGAACTCTTAATGCAATGACATTGCAGCGCCTGGCCGTGAGTGTGCCATGGAACAGCCGTTCGGAAGTTATTTGCCTGCCGCCGCCAAACGCAGCGCTGACTTTCCGCCAATGGCATCGAGATTGGATCGAGCGTTGCTTTGATCGCAACAACCTGCGTGTCACCGTAAAGGCCTGAACCAAGCCTGAGGCAGGAGGAGGTTGACCATGGCCAGGATTGTACCCGTGCTCGATCTCAGCCGTCTCGAACAGGGCGCGTCGGAGCGTCGGACCTTTCTGTTCGATCTGCGCACGGCGGCCCGCGATGTCGGCTTCTTCTATCTCAGCGGCCATGGAATTTCGGCTGTGGAGATCGACGAGGTGCTCGACGGCTCGCGGCGGTTCTTTGCCTTGCCGGAAGCCGACAAGCTGGCCATCGAAATGGTCAAGTCCCCGCAATTCCGCGGCTACACGCGCACCGGTGGCGAACTGACCAGGGGCAAGGCCGATTGGCGCGAACAGCTCGACATCGGCGTCGAGCGTCGACCCATACCAAAGGGGCCGGGCATTCCTGCCTGGACGCGGCTGCAAGGGCCGAACCAATGGCCTTCGGCCCTGCCGCAACTCAAGCCGGCACTGCTGGCATGGCAGACCAGGGCGACGGCGGTGGCAGTCCGCCTGCTGAAGGCCTTCGCGCTGTCGCTCGACCAGGCCGAGGATGCTTTCGATCCGATCTATAGCGGTGAGCCCAACCATCGCATGAAGATCGTGCGCTATCCCGGGCGCGACACAACCGGCGGCGACCAGGGTGTCGGCGCACACAAGGACGGCGGTTTCCTGACGCTCCTGCTTCAGGACGACAACAAGGGGCTGCAGGTCGAATATGACGGAAGCTGGGTGAATGTGGATCCGATCCCCGGAACGCTGGTGGTCAACATCGGCGAACTCCTCGAACTGGCATCGAACGGCTATCTCAGGGCAACGGTTCACCGTGTCGTGACGCCGCCGGCCGGTGTCGAGCGGATTTCCGTTCCGTTTTTCTTCAGCGCCCGGCTCGACGCGACGATCCCGCTGCTGACCCTGCCTGAAGAACTGGCTGCCGAGGCGCGCGGACCGGCGAGCGATCCGGACAATCCGCTGTTTCGCGACGTCGGCACCAATGTGCTGAAAAGTCGCCTGCGCTCGCATCCCGACGTGGCGCGCCGGCACTATGCCGATCTCCTTGAGACAAGGGCATCACCCGGCTGAAGACGTCAGAGCAAATAGAGCAGGAATTTTCGCTATCCCGCCGGCTTTTGGAATTTTGTTCGTCCCCAACCCGCTCAAACAAGCTCAAACAGGCAACACCGTTCGGCGGTTTCCTCCCATTCCCCTGAACGGCGTTCCCCTCTGAAGGTTGTAACCTTCTTTTGACCGGGCCGTATTCGAGCCCGGCCATTTTTTTCCGCGCTCCCTTGGCGAAGGCGCCAGAGCCGATTCTTCAAAAAGCGCGTCATAAGGAATTCACGCGACGCGCTTTAAGTTCTTTGTTTTTATGCATGTCGTCATCCCAAAACCGCTGCGCACTTTTGGGCGAAATGCGTTAGCTTCCCGCCAACGACAATCCACGGGCGCGTTCGCACAGCAGGGCAAGCAATTCGCTGCGCCGCGCTTCCGGTGTGTCGACCGGCAACACGAAGCAAAGAGTCTTGTTGATGGCGCCGTAGCTATCGCGGATGGGCGCGGCCATGCACCACGTGAAGCGGTCGGCGAGGGCGACGGTCTCGCTGAAACCTTGCCGGCGGGCCAGGGCGACATCGCTGAAGAATTCGGCTGGCGCAATGACGCGGCCGTCGGGCAGCTTGTAGTCGCCAGGCGGGATGAAGTCCTTCAGCTCTTCCTCGCTCATATGGCCGAGCAGGAGCCGCCCGGACGCCGTCCAAGGGATCGGCACCTCGACCCCGACATCACTTGAAATCCGGAACGGGCCGGATGAATCCCGGCAATCGAGAACGATATATTTGTTTCCGCGCAGGCCGCACAGTTGCACGGTCTCGCCAGTCTCCGCCGCCATCTTGTCCAGCGTCTCGATAATGCGCCGGTAGTGGGCGTTGTGATGCGAGTAGGCCCAGCCGAACAGATGCATAGCCCGACCGAAATAGACGTAGCCTTCCGTCCCGACGGTTTCGAGCATTTCGGCTTCGAGCAGGCTGTTGACGATTTCGTAAGTGGTCGAACGCGGTGCGCCGATCATCTTGGCGATGTCGCCGACGCGCATCGGCGCGCGGTGCCGCAAAAGCGCTTCCAGCAGCATGATGACGCGGTCGATGCCGCGGCGGCGTTCGCCATTGCGCGGCTCGGCGCCGGCTTCCGTTTCGATCAGACCAGTAGCTCCATCGCTCATGTCGGCCGCATCCGCGTAAAAATCAATTCGGCCCTCGTCTCAAGACGCTTGAAAGATGTCAAGGCTCAGTCTAGCATCCCATTTGTCTGATATACAGACCAATTGTCTGAAATATCAGACAATAACGAGCCAGGCGCAGAACGTTCTGACGAGAAAAACAGGCGGTTTCCGGATGCGGCAACCGGCGGGTTTTCTCGTCCGGACCCCGCACGTCCAGGCATAACCTCAGAAGGGAACAATCATGACGAAATCATCGTTTTTCGCATCCGCCAGCGCCCTTTGCCTCGGTCTCCTACTAAGCCTCGGCGCCGGTTCGCAGGCCAATGCGGCCGCCAAATGCATCAAGGGTGACCGCAAGGCGCCGTACACGATCGGCTGGGCCAACATTTATTCAGTGCCGACCTGGATGAAGCAGACACAGGGCACGATCGAAGCCGAGGTCGAGACCCTGAAGAAGCAGGGGCTGGTCGACAAGCTTGTCGTAACCGACGCCCAGGGCGACGCAAACGTCCAGATCCAGCAGATCCAGTCGATGATCGATTCCGACGTTGACGCCATCATCCTGATTGCCGGCTCGTCGACCGCGCCGGCGCGTGTGCTGGCGGATGCCTGCGCCAAGGGCATCGCCATCATCAACTTCGACAGCCTCGTCGACACCGACCAGGTGACCGCCAAGGTCAACACCGATTCCGCCCAGTGGGGCGATCAGGCGGCCAAGTTCCTGATCGACGCGATCGGCGGCAAGGGCAAGATCCTCATCCTCAACGGCCCGGCCGGCGTTTCGGTCAGCGACGATCGGCGCAAAGGCGCTGACGCGGCGCTCAAGGCCCATCCTGACGTGACGGTCCTTGCCGAGACCAATACACCCTACAATGTCGCGCCCGCACAGGAAGCCGTCACCAGCCTGCTGTTCGCCAATCCCGAGATCGACGGGATACTGTCGCTCGGCGGCGCCTTGTCGGCGGGCGCGGTGCTCGCCCTCGACAAGCAGGGCCGCGAACAAGTGCCGATCACCGGCGAGAATGCCCGCCAATTCCTCGAACTCTGGAAGGAAAAGGGCCTCAAGAGCTGGGCAACCATGCAGCCGAACTGGCTCGGCGCTTTCGCCACCTACACCGCCGTCCAGGCGCTGGAAGGCAAGGATGTGCCGGCTTTTGTCAAGATCCCGCTGCCGGTGATCGACAATTCCAATATCGATCAGTACCTCGCACGGGCGGCCGACTTTCCGGCCGACGGCTATATCTATTCGCCCTACGACGAGGAGTTGTTCAAGAAAGTTCTGGCTGAGCAATAAGCCTGAAAGGTCGCAGAAAGTGCTGGCCACGGCTCCGCTTCTTGCCGCGCGGGGGGTGTCGAAGTCCTTCTTCGGCAATCCCGTCCTGCGCGATGTTTCCATCGCTCTCCAGCCGGGCCGCGTGCATGCGCTGCTCGGCGAGAACGGCGCCGGAAAGTCGACGCTGATCAACCTTTTGTCCGGTGCCTTGCGCCCGGACGGCGGGGCGATCGAGGTCGATGGGCGCCCGGTGTCGCGCATGAGCCCTGCCTATGCGCAACAGGCAGGGATTGCCGTCGTCCAGCAGGAACTCAGCCTGACGGCCAGCCTCTCCATCGCCGAGAACATCGGCCTTGGCGCCTATCCGCGCCGGTTCGGTTTGCTCGACTATCCCGAACTCGCAGTGCGGGCCAGGGCAGCATGCGATCTTGTCGGACTTCACGAACCGCTCTCGATGCCGGTCGGACAATTGTCGCTTGGCCGCCGGCAGATGGTGGAGATCGCCAAGGCGCTTTACCGCCGGCCGCGCGTGCTCATTCTCGACGAACCCACTTCGTCGCTTTCGGCAACCGAAACGAAAGTCCTGACGGACCTGTTGGAGAGGCTGCGCGGCGAGGGCATCGCCATTCTCTACATTTCGCACCGGCTGAACGAAGTCATGGCGCTGTGCCAGCACGTCACCGTCCTGAAGGACGGCACCTGCACGGCGGACCGCACCCTGGAAGGAACCGACGCCAGAGGACTGGTACGGCTGATGGTCGGGCGCGACCCCGGCGACCTCTTTCCGCATTGGCAGCCTTCGGCATCGGCTGCCAACGCCATTTCGGTTCGCAATTTTTCGGCCGGCCTGATGCGCGACGTCGATCTCGACATCAGGACGGGTGAGGTGCTTGGCATCGGAGGCCTGGTCGGGCAAGGGCAGGAAGATTTGCTGCTCGGCCTCTACGGTGCCATTCCGGCCAGGACGGCATCCGCGATCGTTAAGGGGGCTTCGGGTTTGCCCAGCGGTGTGCCGAAAGCCAACGCGCTTGGCCTCGCCTATGTCCCGGCCGACCGCAAGCGCGAGGGCCTGCACCTGATCCATTCCATCATCACCAACATGATGCTGCCCGCTTTCGCAAGACTGCCGGCGCTGAAGCTGCGCAGCCGCCGTGCCGAGCGCGAGACGGCAAGAGGTCTCGCTGCCCAGCTTGGTATCAAGGGCGACCTCGACCGGCCGGCGCAGGCCCTCTCGGGCGGCAACCAGCAGAAGGTCGCGCTGGCGAAATGGATGCCGCACGACCCGCTTGTGCTTCTCCTCAATGACCCGACGCGCGGCGTCGATGTCGAGACCAAGCGCGAAATCTACATGATGCTTCGCAACTTCGCCGCCGCCGGCAAGGCGGTCGTGCTGCTCAGTTCCGACACACCCGAACTGGTGCACCTTTGCGACCGCGTCGCGGTGGTCCGGGAGGGTCACATCGTTGCCATGCTCGAGCGCGGCGCGCTGAGCGAGGAAGCGATCGTTTCCGCCGCGATGGGCGCCGAACAGCGAAAGGTGGCGGCGTGAATACGGTGGCTCCCTCAGGGCAAGCCGGCGCTCTCTACTGGCCGGTTCAACTGCGCCGCAATGTCGGCGTGCGCAGCCTGTTCGCCGTGGTTATGGCGTTCCTCGTCGCCTATGGCTTCCTCTTTCCTGGCCTCTTGACCGCTTCCGGCTTCGCCAAATTCACCCAGAGCTGGTTTCCGCTGGCGCTGGTCGCCATGGCCCAAGCGATCCTCATGCTCACTGGTGGCATCAGCCTGGCGATCGGCGCAATGGTCAGCCTGGGCGCGGTGATCGCCGCGACGACGATGACCGGGCCGCTGGGCGTAGCCGGCGGTGCCGCTGCGGTGGCGCTGACCGGTGTCGGCATCGGTGCCGCAACCGGGTTCATTGTCGTGAAACTTCGGTTGCCGGCGATCGTGGTGACGCTCGCCGGCTCCTTCATCATCGGCGGTGCTGCGCTGCTCATCCTGCCGAGACCCGGCGGCGCCATTCCGGAATGGCTGTCGGACCTGCTTGCCGGCAACACGCCCGCAGCCTTCGTGCTGCTGATGCTCATAGTCCTTCTGTGGAAGCTCTATCTCGCCACGCCGCTTGGTTTGAGCCTCTATGCTGCCGGCGAGAATCCCGTCGGCGCCTATCGCTCCGGCGTGCCGGTCGATGGCGCACGGATAGCGGCTTACGCGATCAGTGGCCTGCTTTGCACAGGCGCCGGTCTGTTCGTTGCCGCGCAAACGGGTTCGGGTGATCCGGTCATCGGCACGGCCTTCACGCTGAATTCCATCGCCGCCGCCGTGCTCGGCGGCATCGGCTTCCTCGGCGGTCAAGGCACGATGCGCGGCGCTCTTGCCGGCAGCCTGCTGCTCAGCCTGATGATCAGTGTGATGTTCTTCCTCGGCTTCACGCCGGTCGCCCAGTATGTCGCACAAGGCCTCATCATCATCGGGGCGGTCGCCACCCCGCAATTCCGCAAGGTGCAGCAATGACAGCATGGAAAGAGAGCGCAGGCGGCAGGCGCGCCCTGACAATCCTGCGCAGCCGGCCTTTTCTCACCGTTGCCATCGTTGCCGCGGTGTGGATCGTCGCGAGCTTCGTTTCGCGTGGCTTCGGCGCCTATGGCCATTTGCGCTATCTGGTCGAACTGGCCGCGGTAATTGGCTTGGTTGCGGCGGGCCAGACCTTCGTGGTGATTGCCGGTGGCATCGACCTTTCCGTCGCGGCTATCGTCACAGTGAGCGCCGTCAGCCTGCCGCTGCTGTCGTGGCAGGGGGATCCGACCGGGCTCACCGCCGTCCTTGCCGTCCTTGCGTTGACGACGACAATCGGTCTGGTGAACGGGCTGGGCGTGGCGCTGTTGCGCGTCCATCCGATGATCATGACCCTGGCCATGGCGACATTCCTGCAGGGTCTGCTGATCATCATCGCCGGCGGCAGCGCCGTGACCGCCGAAAACCCGCTGGTCCGCTGGCTCGGCAATGCGCGGCCGGCCGGTATTCCCGCAGGTGTGCTCTTGTGGGTGGCCGTCTCCGTGATCGTTCTGGCCGCAATGCATGCCACATCCTTTGGCGCACGGCTCTTCGCCATGGGCGCCAATCCGCTCGCCGCGGCACTGTCGGGGGTTCCAGTAACCTCGACGACGCTGGCGGTCTACGGCATCAGCGGCTTCAATTCAGGGCTTGCGGGCGTGCTGGTGCTCGGCATGAACGGGCAAGGCTATGTCGGGATCGGCGATCCCTATCTGCTCGCCTCGATTGCGGCCGTGGTGCTCGGCGGCACCTCGATCCTCGGCGGGCTCGGCACCTATGCCGGCACCATCCCCGGCGCCATCCTGCTGGTCACGATTACGGCTCTCATAACCGTCGTCAACGCATCGCCGGGCTGGCGCAGCATCCTGTTCGGTTCGCTGATCCTGGGGCTGCTGCTTCTCTCAGGCAGGGAGCAGGCCCGCCGATGACATATCGTCAAGCCGGTAGATGCGCCTTGCGTTGCCGAAGAACAGCGCCGTCTGCTCGTCTGCGGAAAGCTCCCCGGCAATGGCCTTGAAGCTGTCATATACTGCATCGAACGACGCGTGCAGACCGGCCACCGGGAAGTCACTCCCGAACATCGCGCGCCGCGTGCCGAAACAGTCGATGCAATGCATGACAACCGGCTTCAGGCTGTCGAGCGTCCAGTCATGATCGTAGGCGACCAGATCCGATATCTTGATGGCGACGTTGTCACACTGGGACAAACGCCGAACCCCTTCGCGCCACGCCCGCATTCCGTCGGCGTCGCGATCGATCGGGCTGCCGCAGTGGTTGAGGACGAACTGCTGGTTCGGATAGGCCGCTGCAAGGCGCGCTGCACCGGCGAGCTGGCGCGGAAACACCATCAGGTCGAAAACCAGCCGGTGGCCGGCAAGCAGCGCCAGGCCGGCGCGCCAAGCTGGGTCGTCCATGATGTCATCACGGGCAGCGAAACGGCGGGCGGGATCGGGATCCCAGCTCAGTATGTCGCGCACGCCGACGACACGGTCGAATGCCGCCTGCGCCTCGACCAGCGCCGGCGCTTGGCGGTTCGCCAGCGGGACGTGAACGACGTAGCGGGCGGCCACGCCCCGCGACTTGTCGAGCGTTTCAAGCCATCGCGTTTCGCCGACGCAGTCATCCCCGGCCCAACCGGCCTCGACATGAACGGTGGCGACGACATTGTGCCGGCTTGCGTCGCGCAAATAATCCTCAGGAAGATAGTTTCGCCGCAAGGGGCCCAGCTCGCCCAGGCCGCCGCGTTCGCCAGCCGTTGTGGCGAGCCAGGGATGGCGGCCGAGGCCGAGATCCCAAAGATGATGGTGGGCATCGATGATCGGTCCGGAGTAAGGCTTTGGCACGCATCTCTCTCATGCTGTGGCCGGCATCGGAAATCGAACCGGACTTCATCCTGCGAAGGCGAAAGGACTAGCATCGGATGACCGAAAACTCACCCGTACTGTCGCTCGCGACCCGTGAAAATTTCCTGCTCGACGATCGCATCCGCGGCGTGCCGCCCGGCACCTTCGGGCTGGACAGCAGCCTTGTCGCATCTGAGCGCTGGCATCCGGCTGACGGGCGCATGTCGTTGCCGGTGTTGACCCTCGACGAGGAGGCCTTCATCGCCAATAGTGATCTGTTTCTGCGCTACGCGCGCGAACAGGGCGCGATGATCGCGCCGCATGCCAAAACCCCGATGGCGCCAGACCTTGCTCGATCGTTGGTAGAAGCCGGAGCATGGAGCACGACCGTCGCGGATATTAGGCAGGCCGCAGTGATGCTCAGGGCCGGCCTCACACGGCTGATCATCGCCAACGAGGTTGGTGGATCAGGCGGTGCGAACCGGCTCGCGGCGCTGGTTGGCGCCTGGCCAGGCGTCGAGCTCTTCGTCTTCGCCGACTCGATCGCCGCCGTGAATGCGCTTGCCGAAGCCTGGCGGGCCAATGCGACGCTGCCGCCGTTGCGCGTGATCGTCGACCTCGGTGCGGGGAGGGCAGGCGCGCGGACCACGACGCAAGCCGAGGCGATCGCCGATGCAGTTGATGCGGCCGGCGGACGGCTGCTGATCGCCGGCGTCGCAGCCTACGAAGGTGCCGCGGCGCAACCCGATCCTGGCCGCACTGATGCGGCGATCTCGGCTCTGCTGGCGATGACCGCCGACATGTTCCTGCGGCTGCGCGCCCGCGTCGGCGGCGACGTGCCGCTGGTCGTCACGGCCGGCGGCTCTGTGTTCTTCGACAAAGTGGTCGCAGCACTTTCGCCCACCGTTTCCAGGGACAGCAATGCGACGCTGGTGTTGCGCAGCGGCGCCATCTTCTTCCACGACCATGGCATCTATGACCGCTCGCTTGTTGCACTCGATGCCCGCAAGGGTTTTGCGGTCGGCGGCGTCGGTGCTTCCGCACGAAATTCGTTTCGTCCGGCTTTGCGCCTGTGGGCCGAGGTGCTGTCGCGGCCGGAGGCCGGCCTTGCGATATGCGGCATGGGCATGCGCGACGTGTCGTTCGATCAGGGCTTTCCGATGGTGCTCGCGGTCTTCCGGGCCGGGAAGCCGCTGCCGATACCACGCGCCGAGGTCTTCAAGCTCAACGACCAGCACGCCTTCCTGACAATCGCGCCGGGCGACGACATTGCCGTTGGCGACGTCGTTGAATTCGGCATCTCCCATCCCTGCACCTGCCTCGATCGCTATCGCGTGATCTTCGGCGTCGACGCGGCCGGGCATGTCCGCCACGCCTTTCCCACCTATTTCGGCTGACCGGAGCTTGCGGCGGCCCCAAAGAAACCTCGAAAGGATCCGATATGATCAAGTATTTCCAGTCCGGCTCCCGCATGTCGCAGGCGGTCGTCTATGGCGGCCTCGTCCACATCGCAGGCCAGGTAGCCGACAATCGCAAGGCCGGCATCGAAGACCAGACCAGCGATGTGCTCTCAAAGATCGAGGCGCTTTTGGTCGAGGCCGGCAGCAGCAAGTCAAAGCTTGTGGCGGTCAACGTCTTCCTGCCGCAGATCGGCGACTTCGACGCCATGAACAGCGTCTACGATGCCTGGGTGGATCCTCAACGCCTGCCGGCGCGGGCCTGCGTCGAGGCGCGTCTCGCCGATCCCGACCTCCGCATCGAGGTCACCGCGATCGCCGCCGCCTGAGTTGCCGCCATGCACACCGGCCTCACCCATACGCTCGACTTCGACCGGGACGGCAAGACATCAGGTTATCTCAGCATTCCGTTCTCGATAGACCGTTCGCCCTATTTCCAGGTCAAGGTCCCGATCTGCCTCATACGCAACGGTGAAGGCCCGTCGCTGCTTCTGATGGCCGGCAATCACGGTGACGAATATGAGGGCGAGCTGTCGCTGGCAAAGCTGATCCGCCGGCTCGATCCCAAGCGGCTCAAGGGCCGCGTCACCGTCCTGCCGATGGTGAACGCACCGGCGGTCATGGCCGCCAAACGCTGTTCGCCGCTCGATGGCGGCAATCTCAACCGCGCCTTTCCCGGCGATCCGTCGGGCGCGCCGACAAGCCGGCTTGCCAATTTCCTCGAGACGGAACTGTTTCCCCGCCACGACGTCATCTTCGATATTCATTCGGGCGGCACCTCGATGGAGCATCTTCCCACGGCGCTCATCGAGCGCAATACCGATCCCGACAGGCATGGGCGCGGGGTGGAACTGATGCGGGCGCTCGGCATGCCGTACGGGTTCGTGGCCAACAATGGTCAGGCCTCGCCAACCTCGATGGGCGCAGCCCGCCGGGCCGGTGCCATCGGCGTCAGCGGCGAGTTCGGCGGCGGCGGCACTGCCACAGTCGATACGATGGCGATTACCGCTCGCGCGATCGACAGTCTGATGGTCGCCATCGGCGTGGTCGAGGCGCCGGTTCTTTCGCCGGAGTCAAAGCCTTCGGCGCCGACGCGACTGCTCTCGCTTTCCCGGCACGGTCAGGGCCTCTTCGCCACCCGCCGCGGCTGGTTCGAACCCGCCGTCAGGCTCGGCGACGGCGTCAGCGCCGGACAATTGGCCGGCTGGTATCACGACCTGGAACGGCTCGATCTGGCCGAGGAAGCCCTGCATTTCGCCGAAGGCGGCATCGTACTTTCGCGCCGGCTGCACACGATGTGCGAGGCAGGAGATTGCCTTCTGCAGGTCGCCGAACCGGTGGAAGGCTGACAGGAAACCATCGGCGTTTGCTCACGGCGCCATTATAGAAAACCGAGGAGATTTCATGCAGCTTTCGATGTGGACCTACCCCTGGGATGTCCAGGATCTGGGCTTGGAAGCCGTCGAACGCGATCTCGTCGAGCGCGCCAGGCTCAACATGATCAGTCTCGCGACCTCCTATCATGCCGGTCGCTTCCTGCAGCCGCGCAGCCCACGCCGCAAAGCCTATTTCCCGGAGGACGGCACGATCTACTTCAAGCCAACCGCCGCCCGATGGGCCGATCTCGTGATCCAGCCGAAGGTGGCCGAAATGATCACGGAAGGTGGCGACGTTCTGGCCGAACTTATCCAACGGCGCGAGGCAGGCGGCCTCCAGGTGTCGTGCTGGACGGTCTGCCTGCACAATACCCGCCTCGGCATGCTTTATCCGCAGGCCGTCACCCGCAACGCCTTTGGCGATCCCAATTATTACAATCTCTGCCCGTCGCATCCGGATGCGCGCGCTTATGTCCGCGCGCTCGTCGCCGACGTTACGCACACTTATAAGCCGGACAGAATCGAACTTGAAAGCCCGTCCTTCATGGGCTTTGCCCATGAATACCATCATGAGAAGGATGGTGTCGGGCTGACGCCGGAAGACGACTTTCTTCTGTCGCTGTGCTTCTGTCCGTCCTGCCTCGCCCGCGCCGCTTGTGCCGGCATCGAAGGCCAGGCGGCGCGTGACCTCGTCAAGCAGTGGATTGCCGAGGCGTGCGAGCGCGCGGTGCCTGAACGGCGCTTTCCAGAATTTCCCGCAAGTGGCCTCGACACCTTTTTGCCCTGGCCGCAACTCCACGCCTATCTGTTGTGGCGGTTCGAGCCGGTGACCAGTCTTGTCGCCGAACTGCGCGAGGTTGCCGATCCGGGGACCCGTGTCCTCGTCATCGACCTGCGAGACGGCTGGCTCGGCGGCTGCGATCTGGCAGCGCTCGGCAGGGTCTGCGACGGGGCGATCCTTTGTGCCTACGACATGCAGGCCGGCGACGTGATGGGCCTGATGGCGGCGGGCCGCGCCGCCCTCGGCGCAGAGAAATTCCTCGGCGCCGGCTACCGGCTCTTCTATCCGGAAATGGCAGGCCCTGAAATCCTCGCCGCCAAGGTGAAGCCGGCGGTGGCGCCGGACGTCGACGGTATCAATTTTTACAATTACGGCCTTGTCCCCGCCGCACGGCTCGATTGGGTGCGTGCAGCACGACCTGTCTGAACAAAACGATCCGTGTGCCGCAGAGTGCGAGATATCCGGGCTAGCTGTCAGCCGGCTTTGCGCAAGACAGCGTCTTCAGCGCGTGTGCCGCACAAGATAGGGTTCGACCAAGGCGCGTATTTCCGCAGCGGGCGCCGCTTCGCCGGCGGCGCGCAGCGCCCGTTCGTAGCGTGCATAGTCGTCGACCGCGCCTTCGAAATCACCGCGCGACAGCCGCTCCCTGATCAGCGCCTTGCAGACGGGGCCGGCATCCGGATAGAGGTCCAACGCCCTCAAATAGGTCGAGCGCGCTTCCTGGGTGTTGCCGGATGTCTCCAGCCGCTGGCCGATCCGCAATCCAAGATCGACCAGATCGCGACGCACTTTTTCAGCGGCGGCGAACGACCAGAAGCTGGCTCGCTCGTGCAGAAACAGCGGACCGGGGAATGCGAGGAAGAGCGCTTCCGCTTCCGGTCGCAGCCCGGCCGCCTCGCCATTGGCTGTCGTCACGGATTTGAGCCGTGCATCCCAGTCGGCGAGGTCGA
Organism: Mesorhizobium sp. WSM4815; assembly: GCF_055811575.1. NCBI lineage: Bacteria > Pseudomonadati > Pseudomonadota > Alphaproteobacteria > Hyphomicrobiales > Phyllobacteriaceae > Mesorhizobium > Mesorhizobium sp. WSM4815. Next base: position 107,350 of record NZ_JBVVQS010000080.1, read on the forward strand.
CCCAGACCTTGTCCGACGCGAGGCGAAGCTTGCCTTCGCGCTGAACGATGAGGTCGGTCCGCCCGAGCAGCTTGCGCAGCCGATGCAGCGCCTGCTCGCATGCCGCCCGCGCCTGGTCGCCGTCGAGGTCGGGCCACAGCCAGTCCTGAACGGTCTCCAGCGAACAGGTATTGTCTTTCGAGATCGCCAGTACCCGCAGGATGTCGAGAGCCTTCGTCGGTGGCTTGGCGCCGAGATTAAGAGGGTTTCCATCGAGTTCGAGCCGAAAGCCTCCGAGGACGTGGACCTTGAGCGGCCATGGCCAGGCCGCGGGCCGCCGCTGCGGCGCGTCCAATCGGCGTTCCCGGATAAGCGACCGGCAAAGCTTGGGCTCGATGCCGCGCTCAAGCGCATCGCCAAGCAGTTCGGCGAGCAATTCCGGAACGTTGAGGAGCACCATTGGCCAGCTGACGTCGCGCAGCGCCTCCATGAAGACCTTCAGCCGATCGCCGTAGCGTGGACCCTGGTCGCACAGGCTCTCCAGCGCGGCCGCTGCAAGAATGCATATTTCGGTTCGCTTGCGGGCGCCGCCATCCAGCCGCGGCAGCAGGTCGCTGAGAAGCGCGGCGGCTTCGCGCGGCTTCCTGTCGGCGAGCAGCACCTGGAACTTCGTGATGCAGTGCGCCCAGCGCTCGACCATCGGCTCGTTGGCGGCCTCGCTCGCCGCCATGAAGCGCTCGCAATCCTCATAGGCGGCCGCGAAATCGGCTTGCCTGGCATGAAGCGCGGCATAGCAATTGGCGACGATGGCGACCTGTGTGCTGAAACGGCTGTCGGCGATCTCGGCCAGGCGCTCGACCACCTGGTCGAGCTCGGCAAAGTCGTTGCGGAACTTCATCTGCATCTGAAGATGATACAGGCCACCGAACTCCACACCCTTGAGCGACTCGCGCTCACCGATGGCGATCGCCTCCCGCAACGCCGCTTCGGCCGACGGGTAGGGAAAACCCCGTCTCTTATACGGGAAGTAACGGCCGCTCTTGGCGCCAAACTCGACCAGCCACATTCCGAGCACCCAAGGCAGCACCTCCTTGTCGGTCAAATCCTCGACAACGCTGTCGACGGCCTTGGTGAACAGATCGGCCCGCATGACCGATACGGAATGCTCGATCAGCGTTTCGCTGGCAAGCAGCCGTAAGCCGCTTGGGTCGTGCTCGGGATTCCGGGTCAGCCGCTCCAGCAGTTCGGTTTCCAGCGCTTGCCCGGCCGGGCTGTTGCGGTAGTAGTCGTCGCCGAAGTTCAGCGCCCGCACCATGCCGATGCGCACCAGCATCGCTTCCTCGGAAGGCAGTTCCGGCAGGCCGCGCTCGATGATCTCGAACGCCCGGCGGGTCCAGGCCGAAAGACCCTCATAGGTGCGCCAACTGTCCGTCTTGACCAGAACCGCGCGCGACACCGTAAGACAAAGCCCGCGCAGATCGTCGGCCTCACCAAATGCTTGCCATGCCTTCGACAGCCAGTGCTCTGCCGCGGCGTCGTTCGGCATGTGGGCCACGCCCAGCCAATAGAAATGCCAGCCGTTCATGAACGCTTCCGGCAACCGGCCGGCCCATTCGATGAAGGTCGTTCGATGTCCCTGCGCCAAAACGGTCTCCGCCCGGCTCAGCATGAGTCCGCTCGCCTGGTCCCAGTCCTCTGCCTGCAAGGCGAGGTGTATGGCTTCGTCATGACGACCAGCGTCGGCGAGCACCTTTGCCGCCCTTTGTTTGAGCGACTTCTGCTCTTCTGCCGTCACACGCTGCGCGAAGCGTCGGTCGAGGAAATCCCGCAAGAGGTCGTGCAGGTGGAAAACGTCGCGGCTGTTTTCGGTTCGCGTGACCAGCAATTGCCGCCGGTAGAGCCTGTCGAGCAGCTTGCCCGCTTCGCTCGATCCGATCATCACGTCCGCCAGTTCGGCGCTGATTTCGGGCAGCAGATTGAGTTTCAGCAGCATGTCCTGGTCGGCGGCGGGAAGGGAAAGGAAGAAATG
>NZ_JBVVQS010000081.1:0-53179 GCF_055811575.1 Mesorhizobium sp. WSM4815
CCGCCGCCACCGCCGCCACCATTGCCGCCGTCGCCGTCGCCGTCACCATCGCCGTCGCCGTCGCCGTCACCATCGCCGTCGCCGTCGCCATCGCCGTCGCCGTCACCATCGCCGCCATTGCCGCCGCTGCCGCCGCCATTGCCGCCGTCACCATCGCCGCCCTCGTTCAAGGCGGCGGTGATAAGGGCCGTGGTAACCGGCGGGCACATGTCGATTTGCGCGGCGGAAAGAATGCTGGTGCGGTTGGCTGCAATACAGCAAAGCGCGAAATTGGCTTCAGTGAGAGGTTGGCACTGTGCAGCCGCAAGCCGAGGACGTTGACTCTGCTGTGCGGTTGCCGGTGTGATCATTGCCACCGTGAAGGCAGCGGATGAAAGGAGCAGTATTCTTAGAATCGTGCTTGAGACGTCAGGGTACAGGTGCATTTTCTTCCTCCTTGAGGGAAAAAAAGGCGCTCCCGTCCCCTTTGGTTGCGCGAAGGATCAATATTACCGACCATCGGTAACACTTTGTTAAGTATGGCAAACAATTTGTTCCTGCGCAATCGCGATTCTCAGGATTGATTTACCAACCCCCATAAGGATTATGGCGACCCACCAAAAGGGGACACTCAGTGATTCGTTCAGCGACGCTTCTCGCGGCGGCCATTTTGTTGGCCGGCTGCAGCAATCAAACAACCGGAACAGCAACGAAGATGGCCACGCAAGGCTACGCCTTTGCACCGGCCGCCTTCTACAAATTCTGCGCCAGCGATCCGGCGCTGTGCAGCACCCGCGGCAAGGTCAAAGCGGTCGAACTCACGCCGAGGCTGGAAGCGGAACTTGCGAGCGTGAACAAGTCGGTCAATCGCCGCATCAAGGAGAGAGGCGACAGAGACTCCGCAGGACGAGCCGACGTCTGGGGCTTGCCGACCGGCGAAGGCGATTGCGAGGATTTCGCCATCCTCAAGAAAGCCGAGCTGTTGAAACGCGGGTGGCCCGCATCCGCCATGTTGCTGACCGTTGCGACGCTTGGCGGCGCAGGTCATACGGTCCTGACGGTGCGGACGAACCAGGGCGATCTGGTGCTGGATAACAGGACGGGCGCGATCAGGAACTGGTCACGGACCTCGTACCGTTATTTTGCTCGGCAGTCCCAGTCCGAAAACGGCAAGTGGACGCGGATAAGAACCTGACACCCGTGCCTTGATCGCCCCGCGCCGATTTCGACGCGGCGCTAACCGGATCTATCTTTCATCTGGTGTCCTCAGCCCGACCGTTGGCCGCGACGTCACTGGCTCTGCGCGATAAGGCGTCCAGGCGGACGTCACGGCGGCCCGGACCCGATCGCCGCCTACGTCAACTTCGATGCGCGCGGCACAGGACAAGCAATTCAATGCGGGAAGGAATTGCTTTCGACGACCCGCCAAATATCCTTGTTGATTGCGCTGATCGCCTGGATGGAGGCGCTGATCCGCTTCATCTCGGAATCGTCGAGCTCCTCGATCTTCCCATATTTGATTGCATCCTTGCTGTCGAAGATGCGCATTAGTTGCGTGCTCGCATGCGTTCCCGTTTCGTCGAACGAATAGATGCAGTGGCTGTATTTGTTGCGCAGCTTTCCCTGCCGGGTAAGCTGGCTGGCGATCTCCAGGACCTGGCGTCGGCATTCAACCGGTGTTCCCGCCATCTTCGCCAACCGCTCGACCAGTTCGATCCGTGCACGCGTGGTGTTCAGCGTCAGGAAAATGACGATCGCAGTCTCCTTGTCTACTTTCGCCAGACCGGCAATCAGGTAAATAAGCAAGCTTTCTGTGTTGGTCCATGTGTAGTTCAATTGACCAACAAGCAGTAAAATCTCCTGGAAGCGTGGCATCGACCTGCTCACGTGAGAGTTGAGATCACCGGGCGATCCGCACCGGGAACCATTCCAGCGGCCGCAACCCGTCTGGCATGAAAAAGGGCTGCGGCTTCAGTCCTGTTGTGGGCGCCCAGCTTGTTGATGATGTTGTGCATGTGAATTTTGACGGTGTGTTCGGAAAGGCGAAGTGCGGCCGCTATGGTTTTGTTCTGCAGTCCCTGCGACGCCATCTCCAGGATCTGACTCTCCCGACATGTCAGCTGGCCTGACTCCTCTAGTGCGGCTTGCCGTTTGATGGCGGGCTTCGCTTCCTTCGCGTCGCTATGTGGGATGCCGTTGTTCAGGTACGGCTGGAACATGGCCAAGGGGAAATATTCGCCTCCGCGCAGCATGAGCCTGATTACGGAAAGCCACACATCCAGCTTCAGGTTCATGGGAAGCACGCCGCGCACCACTCGCGACGCAAAGACCTCATCGGGGGAAAGCGGCCTCCTGCCGTCGTCCTGCATCACAGCGGTCATGGCTGCCGGGTGGAAGCGGGCCAGCTGGGCGGAACAGGAATCGATCTCGCTCAGAAACACCGCATCGATCAGAATGAGGGAAACCGAGGGATCGAACGCAGCCCAGGTGGCGGACAGGTCGCGAACGCGCTCAGCCCCGATCCACGGGAATTCCCTTTCGACGGCATGCACCAGGCTATCGGAGATCGTGTCGTCAGGGGCGATGAACAGCAAGGTTCGTCGGGCCCAGGATTCTCTATCGGCTGTATCAGCTCGACCTCGTCCGCTCGCCTCCACCCCATCCACCCCACTCATGGCCCACCCCGTTACTAGCACTCACTAAAGGCCGGGAACCCCTACCCGGACGACACACGTTAACGACTTCCTAACTCAAAAATAGGCGAAAAAATATAGTCCTGACGAGCTAGGCAATTGCTAGGGCAACCCGTGCTGGCAGCGGCGCGGCGCGCAACTGTCCGCGATTCACGATTGCTGCCGACCTAGTCACCGTCCAGGATTTAACCCTTCATGGCGAGCAGCTCGTCCCAAACGGGCTAGCTCCAACTATCAGCTTACATTTTACCGCTGACGGTCACAGACTTCCAATGTTCCGAATTGGGAGCTTGGGGAACATCCAGAGAGTCACGAGAGCAGCGAGCGACCGCACCGTTGGGCGGCGCAGGCGGAAACTCGTGCGCAACCTGGCTGCCTCGCTCCCCCGTCAAAGGGAGGTGACGCCGTACAAACAGACGATGACCGGATCTCCGGCCTTAGTCCCCTAGGCGCAGGCGATCCAAACCAACCACATGAAAACTTAACGGCCGCGAGCAGCCCAAGACCACGTCAGAATGAATGTGGTTCGGTTGTCGCGGCCCCTAACCGAGGGAACGACAATGACTTCTCGCACCAACAATAACACCGGTTGGCAGTTCATCGGCGACGTCGCCGATGCCGATGCCGATGCAAAATCCGACGCTGACTCCAAGAGCGACGCCAGCGCCGACGCCAAGAGCGACGCCAGCGCCGACGCCAAATCCGATGCCGACTCAAAATCCGACGCTGACGCCAAGAGCGACGCTGACTCCACCGGTGTCGGCGTCGGCGTAGGCGTAGGCATCGGAGCCGGCATCGGCATTGGCGACGCTGACGCTACGGCCAATTCGACCAGCAACAACAACAACAACAATAGCAATTCGAGCAGCAACAACAACAGCAACAATAGCAACAACAACAACAACAACTCCAACTCCAACACCAACCACACCGACGTTAAAGCCAGTGTTAGCGCCCACGCGTCGTCGGACGGAAAGTCGGACGACGATTTCGCTGACCTCGACCACGTGGCTGTCGGCCTCGGCGGCGTCATGATGTTCAGCCGCGACGGCGACATCAGCTTCGATCCGGGCGACGACGTCAGCTTCTCGGATGTCCTGAACGGCGCGTTTGCCGGGGCTGGCAATGGCCACAGCGCCACCATCATCAACCAGACCGGCGACATGAAGGACAACGACTATCTCGGCAGCGCGACGGTCAAGAATGATGGCTACTTCGGCAACAAGGGCGACGCCAAGGGTGGCTACGCCAAGTCCGAGGAAGGCATTGATGCCGGCGGCGACGGCGGCCATGCTGGCGATTCGGTCGCTTTTGGTGGCTTCGGCGCCAAGGGCGGCGATGCCGATAGCGGCGACGCCAAGGCTGGCGACGCCAAGGGCGGCGGTGTGGCCGTGAGCGTGCCGATTGTCGTCGGCTCCGCTGACGCCAAGTCCGACGGCGGCAACGCCAATGGCGGCGACGCCGTGCCGATCGCGGTTAGCGGCGACGCCAAGGGCGGCGACGCGAACGGCGTGGCAGTCGGTGCAGGCCTCGGCGGTGACGGCAAGGGCGGCTACGGCGACAGCGGCGAAGCCGATGGCGGCGACAGCGGCGACGCCAAGGGCGGCGACGGCGGCGACGGCGTCGGGCTCGGTCTGGGCCTCGGCCTGGGCGTCGGCGTCGGCGGCGACTCCAAGGCCGACGGCGGCAATTCCGACGCCAAGGGCGGCGACGCTGGCGCGCTTGGCTTTGCCGACGCCAAGGCTGGCGACGGCGGCAACGGCGGCAATGGCGGCAACGGCGGCAACTCGACCGCGGTGCCGGTTGCCCTGGCGCTGATGGACGATGCCGAAGCTGGCAGCGACAGCGATGCCTGGTTCTCCAAGGATGACAACGTCGCCGTAGCTATCCCGATCGCCGCGAATGGCGACACCGATGCCGGCAACACCGGCGGCGGCGGCGGCGGTGGCGGCGGCGGCGGCGGCGGCGGCGCGAATGCCGGCAACTTCGCCGATGTCGATGGCGGTGCTGCAACCTCGACTGGCGGCGCCGCAGACTCGACCGGCGGCGCTGGCTCCGGCTCCGGCTCCGGCACTGGTTCTGGCTCTGGCGTCGGCGGCGCCGGCGGCAGTGGAACCAGCGGCGCGGGTGGGGCTGGCACGAGCGGCGACGCAACCGGCGGAGCCGGCAGCGGCGGCGCCGGCAGCGGCCTGGCAAGCAACGTCAACACCGGTGGCGCAGCTACCAGCGGTGCGGCCACGAACGGCGACGCGACTGGCGGCGATGCGACCGGCGGCGCTTCGACGGCGAACGGTGGAACGGGCGCGGTTGCTCTCAGCGGCGCTTGGGCTGACGGAGCGGACGGTGGCTATGCCTGGAGCGGCGACGCCACGGGCGGCGCTGGCGGCAACGGCGGCGCAGCGACTGCGACCGGCGGCGCGGCTGGCGCTGGCGGCGACGGCGGCAGCTGGGGGTCGAATATCGGCCACGACCAGCACATTGAAGCCATCAGCCAGGCCAACGCCAATGGCACCATCGACATGAACGGCTTCAACCAGCAGATCGTCATGGGCGCCAACCTGCAAGGCCACTCGGTCGACATGACCGTAGTGGGCGGCAACCTCACCAGCTCGGTGGTTGGCGAAGACGACGCGACATAACTGGCATGGCAGGTCTCGCAACGGCGGGACCTGCAAAAAAGGGACTGCGCGGGGGAAAACCCCGCGCAGTCTTTCGAACCAGAGAAGAGAAGCGCGACCCGGCAAGGGCGCGGATGATCTCGAAAACCGGAGGAAACTTCCGTGTATATGGACAAGATCACCGAGGCGATCAGCCACTTTGTGGGACTCTTTGAAATCACGCTGGAGCAAGCCCGTCTCAGGAAGGCCTATGACGAATTCAAGGCGGCCCAGGCGGTCGAGGAAGAAACGCCGGAGCTTGCTAGTCAGACGGTCAACGTCGACGCAGGATACACTCTGAAGGATTTCGTTCCCTCCATCGAGTATTCGCCAGTTCCACCAAAACTTGTCCTGTCGACACCCTGGTCGGATTTCCAATTCGTTCCTCCAGACATCCCCGCGATCCCGCAGCCGGACGTCGCCTATCCAGGTTTCCTGCTTCCCCAGGAAGCGTACCCGATGGGGAGTGCGCCCTCACGCCTGATCCTGCCCCATATCGAGCCCCCTGGCTCGGTGGCGGTCCTTATCAATCAGGAGGTTCGGCTCTCCGACAACGACTATACAGGCGCTGGCGGACATGGCCTGAAATTCTCTCCCGCAGCAGCGGACCATGCTGCCGAAATGGCAACCTTGCTGGGCGCGGCGGCGGATCTGTCGCCGATCGACGATCTGGAAATGCCGGGTTCGTCCGAGGAGATAGTGGCTGTCATCAAGACAGCCGGCGAACGGCTCAACGGCTATCCGGAGGAAACGGATGGCGAAGCCGATGTTTTCGTCGTCAAGGCCGACGTCATCGAGGGCACTTACGTCAATGGGCAATCCGTGGACGAAGCGCCCAAGCTCGACGATCACCTCCCGGAGAAGCACCGTCGAGCCGAGGAGGAGGACGAGGACAAGGAAGAAGAGGCCGAGCAACCCTCCTACACGCCTGGGTCCGGAAGCATCGACATCGATGTTTCGGTCGAGCTGGAAGCCGGCGGCAATCTCCTCGTCAACAGCGTGGCGATGGCCAACAATTGGCTGCAGTCGCCGGTTTGCGCGGTGATGGGCGACCATGTCGAGCTCAACGCGATCATTCAGATCAATGTCTCGTGCGACAGCGACCTCGTCAGTTCCTCCATCAACGGTTGGGGCCTGAACGCCACCGATCCGACCCAAGGCTTCAATATCGCGATGTTCAAGCGCATCGATCCGTCGGCGGAAGCTGCGGCGTCGCAGGCCAAGCAGGGTGACTTTCCCAAGCACTGGGTTGTCACCGAGGTCGAAGGCGACCTGCTCATCATGAACTGGATCCAGCAATACACCTTCATGATGGACAATGACGTTTCCATCCTGTCGTCATCGGGAGTCAAGACGCTGGTGACAGCCGGCGCCAACACGGCGGCTAACGACATTTCGCTGGACGAACTGGGCTTCAATTACGACCTGATCGTCGTCGGCGGAAACATTTACGACGCCAACATCATCCATCAGTTGAACGTGCTCCTGGACAACGACCTGATCGGCGCGGTCGACGGTTTCCAGACAACCGGCCAAGGCGCGGCCTCCACCAGCGACAATCTGCTTTGGAACCAGGCCAACATCGTCAATTACGGCGCCGGCGATCGCTTCGAGGCGATGTCTGAAGCTTATCGCAAGGCGTGTGAAAGCCTGCAGAACGGCAACGGCGACCTTTCCGACATACTGGGCGATGGCCCATTCGCGGGCATCGGGGCGATTCGGGTGCTCTACATCTCCGGCGACATCCTCAATCTGCAATACATCAAACAGACCACCATTCTTGGTGACAGCGATCAGGTGGCCCTGGCCATGAATGCGCTGGCGCATCCGGAGGCGGACTGGACAATTTCGACGGGAACCAACTCGCTGGTCAATTATGCCTACATTGCCGACGTGGATTCCACCGGCAAGACCTATGTCGGCGGCGGCATCTATTCGGACGAGATCCTCATCCAGGCAGAGCTGATTTCCACCGGCCCCGATCTTGGCGGCCAGAATCCCGACGTGCTGGTGAATGAAGCGGTCGCTTTCCTCGACGATGACATGCTGGCGCCGGAAGCCTCTCAAAACGTGGCGTATCCATCGCTCGTGCCTGAGACCTATTCCGATCCGATGCAAAGCGTTCTCGCGTGATTTTCGAACCGGGGTGGCAGCAATGACCGAAGATCGCGATCAAACCGGGCGCGCTTTCGCCCAGGAACCAGAATGGGATCGGCCGGATGACGGCGGCGAAGCAGTCGGGCGAAGCGCCGCCGAACCGATCGCACAGTCTTTGTTTCGTCACAGCAGGGCGGTCGATCGTTCGGTGGAAAAACTGGACGATGTCGTTGCCGAATTGTGGCGCATAGTGGACGCCCGGCCAGCCGAAACGCCGACATCGCTTCGCGACGCGACGCCAGCCAAGGTCACCGAACAAGCCAAGATCACCGAACAAGCGCGCCCTTCAACCGCGCCTTTACCTGGTGATAGAAGCGCTCAGCAACGCGAGGTGCAACCTCCCTCCCCGCAAGCAAAAGTGCCTTCGGCTCCGTCGCCGGCCACGCCCACTGCTCCAGCCGCAGACAGCATGAGAAGGCCCGACCCCATCCGGCCACCGAGCCCTCGGATCTCCGAGCCGGCCCAGCGCGCCGTAGCGCCAATGGAAGAGCCGGCGCGCCGGCCCGGGCCGGAAATATTGGAACGGAAGACGCCGAACGCACCGAAGGACCCGCCCGGCAAGCAGGACCAGCCGAGCGCGCGAGTAGAGCCGCCCACGCAGGAGATCCGGCCACCGAGCCCTCGGATCTCCGAGCCGGCCCAGCGCACCGTATCACCAAAGGAAGAACCGGCGCGCAAGCCCGAGCCGGAAATATTGGAACGCAACACGCCGAACGCGGCGAAGGACGCGCCCGGCAAGCAGCACCAGCCGAGCGCGCGAGTAGAGCCGCCCACGCAGGAGATCCGGCCACCAAGCCCTCGGATCTCCGAGCCGGCCCAGCGCGCCTTGCCACCAAAGGAAGAACCGGCGCGCAAGCCCGAGCCGGAAATATTGGAACGCAAGACGCCGAACGCGCCGAAGGACGCGCCCGGCAAGCAGGACCAGCCGAGCGCGCGAGTAGAGCCGCCCACGCAGGAGATGAAGAACAAGCCGGTTCTGCCCGGCGTGACAATCGAGGGCGACCGCGGTCCCTTGCTTGCCCGGGAAGTGCCTGGCGGCGGCGGCCCGACCGGAACCGGCAAGGGGGGCGGCGGTGGCGGCGGCAATGGCGGCGGCGGCGGCGCATTCCACAAGCGTCTCGGCCCAGTCGATCTCTCGGCCAGCCTCACAGCCGGCCTTCGCGCGGTCAAGAAGAACCTCATTGCGGTGATGATCTTCACGATCGCGACCAACGTGCTGGTGCTTGCGATACCTGTCTACCTCTTCCAGATTTCGGATCGCGTGCTGACGAGCCGCTCGGTCGACACCCTGGTGATGCTGACGATCGTGATCGTCGGCGCAGTCATCCTGCAGTCGGTTTTTGACGCCATCCGGCGCTTCATCCTCATGCGCACAGCGGTCGAGGTCGCCGCCCAACTGGGCGGACCAATCCTCAGCGCAGCCGCCAGGGCTTCACTGCACAGCAACGGGCGCGAATATCAGACGCTGGGGGATCTTCAGCAGCTGCGTACGTTTCTGGTGTCCGGCACGTTGCTGTCTCTTCTCGATGCGCCGATGGCCCCGTTGTTCATGCTGGCGATATTCCTGATCCACCCCGACCTCGGCTTTATCGTCGTGGCGACGGCGCTGCTGCTGCTGGCCATCACGCTCGCCAACCAGCGCGCAACCGCCAAGCCGTTCGGCGAGGCCAACACAAGCCAAACCAAAGCCAACCTCCACGTCGATTCGATGTCGCGCAACTCGCAGATCATCAACGCGCTGGCGATGATCCCCGAAGCCGTGTGGATCTGGGGCAAGGATACCGGCAACTCGCTCAAATGGCAGGTCATAGCTCAGGACAGAAACATAGCCTTTGCTTCTCTTTCCAAGGGCGTCCGGCTGCTGACCCAGGTCATAATGCTCGGCTGGGGCGCCTATCTGGCCATCGAAGGCTCGGTCACGGGCGGCATGGTCATCGCCGCGTCAATCATTGCCGGTCGCGCACTTGGCCCGATCGAGGGTGCGATTGAAGGGTGGAACCAGGTTGTGCAGTCACGCGCCGCCTTTGGCCGCATCAGTGCGCTGCTGAAGGAATCCCCGCTGAACTTCGAACGCCTGAAGCTGCCGCGTCCGGAAGGGCGCCTCGATGTCGAGCGGCTGCTGTTCGTGCCGCAAGGAACCAAACGTGTCGTGCTCAATGGCATCGGCTTTGGGCTGGAGGCCGGAGACTCGCTGGCGATCATCGGCAATTCGGGCGCCGGTAAAACGACCCTGGGCAAAATGCTCGTCGGCTCGATCCTTCCCACTTCGGGAAGCGTGCGGCTCGACCTGATGGACCTGCGGAACTGGGATCAGCGGCAATTTGGTGAAAGCATCGGCTACCTTCCCCAGGACGTGCAGCTTTTCCCGGGGTCGATCAAGGCGAACATCGCCAGAATGCGCGAAGACGTCGACGATGGCGCAATCTACGAAGCCGCCAAGCTGGCCGACGTTCACGAACTGATCGCCTCGCTTCCGCATGGCTACGAGACCTTTGTCGCCGCCGACGGCGCGCCGCTTTCTGGCGGGCAGAAGCAGCGTATCGCTCTGGCGCGCGCCTTTTTCGGCAGCCCGAAATTGGTGGTCCTCGACGAGCCGAATTCGAACCTCGACACTGCTGGCGAGTTGGCTTTGTCGCGCGCTCTACAGCAAGCCAAAGAGCAAAAGATCACGATGGTCACGATCACGCAGCGGCCTGCTTTGCTGCAGACCGTGGATAAGATCCTGGTGCTCGTCAACGGCACCGTGGCTCTTTTCGGAATGCGTCAGGACGTGCTCCAGGCTTTGGCGGCGCGCGGCATGAGCCTCGATGGCGGCCATTTTGCCAATATTCAGGTCAAATGAGAGAGAACGGCCGTGAAGGAAATAGCCAAGATCGAAGACGCTCAATGGTATGGCGCCGTTCCGCGTTCCATTTGGAAGCAGACGACCGCCGGATTGCTGCTGATGGCCGTCACCTTCGGCGGATTTGGCACCTGGGCATTCACGGCACCGCTCGCAGCCGCGATCGTCGCGCAAGGAAGCTTCGTGGCCACTGGGCAGAACAAGATCATCCAGCACCTCGAAGGGGGTATCATCAAGCAGCTTCTGGTTAGCGAAGGCGACCATGTCGTAACCGATCAGCCTTTGGTGCTGCTCGACGAAACGGCCGCGCGGGCAAAGGAACGGCAGTTGTTCTTCCGCCAGGCGCGCCTTGAAGCGATCGTGGCGCGCTTGACCGCCGAGGTGCATGGGGCGGAGACAATTACGTTCCCGGCCACAATAACCGAAAATCGCGACGACCCGGAAATTGCTTCGATCGTGCATAGCCAGCGTCTCAACTTCGAGGGCTCGCGCACCAAAATGAGCAGCGAGATCCGATTGCTCGACCAGAACATCGGCGCCCTGAAGTTCCGGGCGGGCGGTTATGAGCAGTTGCTGAAAGCGGTCACGATACAGCTCGGTCTGCTACGCGAGGAGTATACCGGCAAGAAGACCCTGCTCGACCAAGGATTGATCCGCGCGACCGAGATCAAGGCGATTCAGCGCGCCATAGCAGATGCCGAAGGGCAGATGGGGCGGCTCTCAGCCGAGATATCCGAGACCGGCGCCCAGGTCATCAAGCACGAACAGGAGATGCGGCAGACAGAAAACGCCTACCGCCAGGCGGCGCTCGACGAGCTCGAGGGCGTTGAAACCGAACTGGACAGCATCCGTGAACAGTCCCGCGAGGCGCAAAACGTGCTGCGCCGAGCGACGATCAATGCGCCGGTTTCGGGCACTGTCGTGCGGCTGTTCTACCACACGTCCGGCGGCGTGATCGAGAGCGGCAAGAGCATCATGGAGATCTTGCCGGCGAATGTGCCGCTTATCATAGAAGCGCAGGTGCCTCGCACCGAGATCGACAATGTCAAGGTCGGACAAAAGGCGACGGTACGGCTGGTCGCGCTCAACGCGCGCACGACGCCGGTTCTGAACGGCGAAGTCTACTACGTCTCTGCCGACTCGCTCCCCGACGCTTCCGGTCCGACCGCAAAGGAGGTCTATTTGGCGCGCGTCAACCTGCCAGTCAGCGAACTGGCTCGCGTGCCTGGATTTGTTCCGACGCCAGGCATGCCCGCTGAAATTCTCATCCAGACGGCGGAGCGGACCTTTTTCAGCTACCTGTCCAAGCCGATCAAGGACAGCATGGCTAGGGCATTTAATGAGCGCTGACTGTAGAGGCGGGGGGTAAGTATGCAGATCGACGTCTTGACACGCCCGGAAGAACTGAACGGGCTTCGCGACAACTGGGACGACCTCTACGCCAGGGATCCCGACGCGCATTTCTTCGTCTCGTGGGACTTTCTTTCCCACTATCTTCGACGCTTCGACGGTGAATGGTTCATTTTGGCGGCACGCAAGGGGCCGCCGGACTCTCCCTATGTCGCGCTTCTGCCGCTCCGGCTGCGCACCAGCATGAGGAAAAATACCGGCGAAATCTACCATGAAGTGTATATGGGGGGAAACCTCGCAGCCGATTATACCGGCATCCTCTGCGCGCCGGAATACGCCTACCGGGCAATCGCGGTATTCGCGAAACATCTTAAGACGATGCATTGGGCCAGCCTGCATCTGGAAAACCTGCGGATGTCGGAACGCAGGATGAGCTGGCTGATGGAGCAGCTTTCCGACAATCGGCTGACGATGCGTCGGATAAGGCGCGTCAACCAGGTTGACAATATTGACAACTGCATATGCCCGGCCATCGACCTCCCGTCCTCATGGGAAGATTATCTTCTGCACAATCTCAGCGCTAACACCCGCCAAAAGATGCGGAGATTTCTCCGGAAACTGGAGAACTCTGACGAGTTTCGCATAACGCATGCCGACGCCTCTACCATCGAGCGCGATATCGACATCCTGCTCGAGTTCTGGCGCATCAAGTGGACGCCGCGGAAGGGGAAGCTGGTTCCCGGCCTGGTCAAGAGCAACCGATCGCTGTTCAGGCAAGCTTTCGAACGGGGCACGCTGTTTGTGCCTGTACTTTGGCACGGCGACCGGCCCTTGAGCGCTCTCGCGATCTTCCTCGATCCGGTCAAGAAGAGCATGCTGTTCCACATGGTCGGGCGCGACGAGACGGCCGACATGCTGCCGTCGGGACTGGTCCTGCACGGTTATTGCATCCGCCGCGCGATCGAGAACGGTTTCCGGACATATGATTTCCTGCGCGGCAACGAACCTTACAAATATTCCTTCGGCACCCACGACACCGTCCTCAACTGCACTCTTGTGCGGACCAAAACCGGCCGGAACCTTGGCGACCAGTTGGACAGGCGATCCTTGGTCGGCGCGTTGCAGCAGGCGGCCGGCCTCCACAAGAAGGGTTGGATCATCCAGGCCGAAAACATCTATCGCCAGATCCTGAACACCGAGCCGACGCATGATCAGGCTCTGTACGGACTTGGTCACGTTCTGGGTACGAAGGGCGATCACCGTCAGGCCGCCGAGTGCTTCGCCGCGCTTGCAGCCATGTCGCCGCATTCTGTAAACGCCTGGCTTTGCCTGGGCATTGCGCAGCAGTCGCTAAACGACCACTCCGCAGCCATCGAGTCGTTTGGGCGAGCAACGGACCTCAATCCAGGCCTCATGCTGGCGCGTTATGCCCTGGGCCGCAGCCTTCTCGCCCTGCAGCGGACGGATGAGGCGGCCCAGGCCTTCACTCTGGTCCTTGAGAATGGATCGCCCGCCCCCGCGGAAACCGCCCTGCGCGCCAAGGCCCGGCGACAATTGCAGCAGTTGAGGACAGCCAAGCCGCTCTACATTCTAAAGAAACCTGAGCGCGAGAAGCCCGTCATCCAGCCGTCGCTGCCGCTGGGGCTGACCACTCTGCTCACGGTTGCGCGGCCGGCAACCGTAAGCCGCTCCACCTCCTCTGTCACTTGACGGGGGCTTCGTTGTCTGCCTGCCGCTGCAAGTCGCTCAAACGACTCGTGCCGCCTCGTCAGAAGCCGGTTGAGGCCAGCGCTGTAGCGCAGCACGGCCAACGTCGGTAAGCGCATAAACGCCGCGCTCGGCCCTGGCGAACCAGCCATAGACATTGTGAAGCAGGATATTGGCGGCGCGTGGCGAAATGGTTTTCAGATCGCGCGGGCGTTTTGGGCCGTCGACCATGGCAGCGGCGCAGGCCAGCGCGTCCTGCCGGTAAGCGGTCATGACCGGCGTACGGGAGCCGCCGCCGACTACAGGGTCGCCGCGCCGGCGCCGATGCTCGTCCACCAGGCGCGATCTTCGCCTCGGGTCTCGCCGGGGCGGCAAGGCGGCCGGACTGAGCAGCAATTCGACGTTGCCGGCGGAGCCAACCCCGAGAAGGCCGAAGCCGAGCCGCCGGCACAGCGCACGGAACCGGCGATCGTGCTCGCGGCCCTTGCCTCGACTTGACATCCTCGCCGCGAGCCAGACCTCATCGCATGACGCAGCACGGTCAACACCTTGAAGAATGAGTTCGAGGTTGAACTGCAGCTTCAATTCGCAGATGACGAGCACGGGCGGCTCGCCGTCACGCAGTCCCACGACATCGCAGCCGCCAACCTCGCCTTTGACAGTGAAGTCCAGACTCTCAAGAAACCGCTTCACCGGGATGTAAAGAGACGTTTCCTGCATGCCGCAGGCATAGCCGATTCGTGGCTGGTTGGCACAGCATCACCGACAGGCGTTGCCACCGAGGGCAGATTTGCCACTCGTCAACACACGGAGCCATGCATCAAGCAATTTGCTGGGACTTGCCGACTCAGCCGTTAAGCCTCAGCCCCCTCGCCTCGCCTCCGCGCTTGCGCGGGACCATCATATCCCTGGCCAGCAGGCGGCTCACCCGGCAGAATGCCATGAACGCCCGGCAAGCCGCCTCGGTCTCGACCAGGTCGACGGTGGCGCCGAAGCAGGCGTTGAACGCGGCCTGATAGACTGGGCCCTGGCGGCGAACCGGCCAGCCTTGCAGGAAATCCAGCGCCTGTTCGACGCTGTATATTTCCTCGACCGGCAGGCCAGGCGCGGCCGTGATGCGCACCGGCACCTCGAATTGCAATCTGTCCATTCCTGTCTCTCCAGAACGCGCAGCAACGCCGCTCGCCGCAAAAAGTTGCTTTGACCAGCTTTCCGCTCGGGCCCCGCTTCTTGCCCAGAAACTTCTTGCTCACAAAATATGTCGTCAGTGCGGACGAACGGCCCGGCATGGGGCCGGACACGCACAAGATGAAGCCGCAAAATCATGAATATCGCCGGCTTGAGCCCAATCGCCGGCAGTTCGTCCTTGAACCTGGCGCCGTCCGGTGCCAAATCTGGGGGACTTTTCTCGCGGGCTCAACAGAAGCCCTTTCACCCGGCAAGACGGACACAATGGTCACCTATCTCGACGCCGCCACGGCACCGCTCAGAAACACCGGCCAGATCCGCCTCTATGGCGAAGAAGGCTTTGCCGGCATGCGCAAGGCCTGCGATCTCACCGCGCGCTGCCTCGACGAACTGGTGTCGATCGTCGCGCCGGGCGTCACCACCGAAACCATCGACCGCTTCGTCTTCGAGTTCGGCATGGATCACGGCGCATTGCCGGCGACGCTCAACTATCGCGGCTACACCAAGTCGTCCTGCACCTCGATCAACCACGTCGTCTGCCATGGCATCCCCGACAGCAAGCCGTTGAAGGACGGCGACATCGTCAACATCGATGTCACTTACATCCTCGACGGCTGGCATGGCGATTCCTCGCGCATGTATCCGGTGGGCACGATCAAGCGCGCCGCCGAGCGCCTGCTCGAGGTCACGCACGAATGCCTGATGCGCGGCATCGCCGCGATCAGGCCCGGCGCCCGCACCGGCGCCATCGGCGCCGCCATCCAGACCTATGCCGAAGCCGAGCGCTGCTCGGTGGTGCGCGATTTCTGCGGCCACGGCGTCGGCCAGCTCTTTCACGATGCGCCGAACATCCTGCACTATGGCAGCGCCAGCGAGGGCGTCGAGATGCGGCCGGGCATGATCTTCACCGTCGAACCGATGATCAATCTCGGCCGGCCGCACGTAAAAGTGCTGTCGGATGGCTGGACGGCGGTGACACGCGACCGCTCGCTGTCGGCGCAGTACGAGCACACGATCGGCGTCACCGAGACCGGATGCGAGATTTTCACGCTGTCGCCAAAAAACCTCGACCGCCCCGGCCTGCCAGCCTAAGCTGGAGGCAAGGGAATATCAGACAGTTTGCAACCTTCTATTACTCGCTGCATAGCCTTGGTCGAACCACGGGAACTAAAGGAGGCGGAATCTTGGTTGCCGGAGATATCGTAGCCGACATTGACCTTTCCTTTTGAGTCTTTGATCTCTGAAACAACAGCCATCAACTCTGGTATTCGGCCTATCGCGACGACCCCTGCATAATTGTCATTCCACGTCCGCATTGTCGCCTCGAGCTTAAGCGGAGAGGCGCTGCTGCCTTGGATGTAGAGCATTGCCGGCGTTTCAGTTATCTCTTCAAACTCTTTCTTGCGGAGGACATAGGCAACAAATAACGACTCTTTACTATCACATTGAACAATTAGCGATTCGCGAACGCCACCTTCGGTCGCGATCACCTTTGTCACACCAAACACATCTGGACCTTCGGTACTAGCCTCCCAAGCACAAGCAGGCTGAATACTAATTGCCGCAGCAAACAGAAAAAAAGTCTTAAACATGTCAGAACCCTCCACCGAGACAAATAGAAGCAGATGGGCGAGGGTTTGTCGACTTCATATCCTCGCCCCGCCGTTTCAATTTCCTGCAGCGCACGCTAGTGCTGGAAGCGCAAGGATGCTCCAAGTTTTTTGAGTCCATCCACCGTGCTTTCGAAAATCGATTCCGAATTTCGAGCCGATGCTGTAGTGCTTCTCCCTGCGTCGGATCTTTCCGGTCAAGAAAATGCAGGCGGCCCATGGGGAAAACCAGCGATGATGACGAACGGATCTTCTTTCCCGAAACGTCGATAAAACCGCTCGCGAAAGCCAATTCGGTCGATAAGTCGCCCGAAAAGCCGCACTATCTCGGCCATCGCGACCGCTTGCGCCAACGATTTGCGGCCGGTTCCGACGCCCTCCCCGACTACGAATTGCTGGAGCTCTTGCTGTTTCGCCTGATCCCCCGCGCCGACACCAAGCCCGTCGCCAAGGCATTGCTGGCACGCTTCGGCACGCTGGCCGAGGTGCTTGGCGCCCCCGTCGCACGGCTTGAGGAGGTCAGCGGTATCGGTCCGGCAGTGGCACTCGATCTGAAGATCGTTGCTGCGGCCGCCCAACGCGCGGCGCGTAGCGAGATCAAGGGCCGCGAGGTCCTGTCGTCCTGGACGCAGGTTCTCGGATACTGCCGGTCGGTCATGGCCTTCGAGGAGCGCGAGCAGTTCCGTATCCTGTTTCTCGACAAGAAGAACGCGCTGATCGCCGACGAGGTGCAGCAGGTCGGCACCGTCGACCACACGCCGGTCTATCCGCGCGAAGTGGTCAAGCGGGCGCTCGAACTCTCCGCCACGGCGATCATTCTGGCGCATAATCATCCGTCAGGCGACCCGACGCCGTCGCGCGCCGACATCGAGATGACCAAGCTGGTCATCGAGACGGCCAAACCGCTCGGCATCGCCGTCCACGATCACATCATCATCGGCAAGAAGGGTCATGCCAGCATGAAGGGCCTGCTGCTGATCTGACGCCCTGTTTGGACAAGCATCGGCCCCAAAGCGTCCGGTCTCGTGTCATGACACGCCAGGCAGCGACGGGCGTGCCGCGAGAACGCGGCCTCCGACCGCAACGACGAGCGCGACGATGATCAGAATTGCCGCGACTGCAAACGTGATCCGCATACCGGTCGCGACGGCGTCGGGCCGCGCCGTTGCGATGTCGATGGCCTCTGAGGCGAATGCGAACACAGCGCCCATGACGGATGCGCCGGTGATGAGCCCGAGATTGCGCGACAAATTGAGCAAGCCGGAAATGACGCCCCGCTGGTCCGGGCGGATATCCGACATGACAGCGGTGTTGTTTGCCGTTTGAAACAGCGCATAGCCAGATGTGATGACGGCGATCGGGGCGATGTAGCCAGGGATGCGCGATATTGCCGGCATCACGGATAGAATGAAGCAACCGGCGGCTATCGCGATAAGCCCAATGATGGTCATCCGCCCAGCGCCAAAACGGTCGGCTATGCGACCAGCCGGCACACCTGTCAGCGCGGCGACAAGCGGACCGACCGACATGACGATGCCAACAACAGCGGCGTCGAGCCCGAGCGCACGAGACAGATAGAACGGCCCGACCACCAGTGTCGCCATCATCACCGTCGCCACGAGCGCGCTCATGGCGAGGCTCGCGCTCAACATCGTATTGCCGAAAGCGGCCAATCGGATCAAAGGCGACGCCACTCTCGCCTCGACAAGCACAAACAAACCGGCCGCGAAGACTGCAGCCACGAATAGAGCCAGGTTGAGCTGACCAAAACTGCCACGCCCGATCGTCATCGCGAGCGCATAGGCGCCAAGCGTCAGGGCAAGCAGCAGCGTGCCGACAATGTCGAAGCCGGCCCGATCCGTCTTCGGCTCCCGGCGATCAGCCGGCAGATAGCGGTAGGCGAGACAAAATGCCAGCAAGCCCAGTGCCACGTTGACGAGGAAGATCGCCCGCCAACCGGCTCCGGCAATCAGCAGACCGCCGAGCGAGGGACCGAGAGCGGTGCCGATCGCCGACATCGTTCCGAGCAGCCCCATGGCGCTGCCGGTCCTTGCCTTCGGCACCGTCTCACCGACAAAAGCCATGGTCAGGGTCATCATGATGGCCGCCGCCAAGCCCTGGGCCGCCCGGGCTGCAATCAGCAGCCAGAGCGTCGGCGCAACGCCACACAGGACCGAGGCCACCGTAAACAGGAACAGCCCGGCCAGCAGCAGCCGCCGGCGACCGGTGATGTCACCCAGTCGCCCGACGCTGACGATCAGGGTGGTGATGGCGAGGAGGTAAGCCAGCACGATCCACTGGACCTCCTGGAACGAGGCGTCGAACGCCTGCGTCAACGTCGGCAAGGCGACATTGGCGATGCTGATGCCGAGCGAGGACAGCAACATCGATAGCGAAAGGCTGGCGAGCGCCCACCGAACCGCAGGTGCCCGTTCTGGATTTTCGGCGACTGCCCGTCCTGCATCGATTGGCTTCAACATGAACTCCGTTTTCTGGCGCGACTCCCGAAACGGAGCTGGCAGACAGGTAGTCCTTTGCTTGTGATGGCGGAAGGCGCATCATTTGCACGTAATCATTGCGTTTGACGACATGTCAGATCGTCCCGGCCATGCTACGATCATCATATGTCGCATCCCGACCTCAATCTGCTTGTCACGCTTGACGTGTTGTTGACGGAAGGCAGCGTGGCGCGCGCCGCCAGAAGGCTGCGGCTGAGCCCGTCGGCGATGAGCAGGGCGCTGGCGCGATTACGTGAGACGACGGGCGATCCGCTGCTGGTCAGGGCCGGACGCGGCCTCGTTCCGACACCTCGGGCCCTCGAGCTCCGCGAGCGCGTCGGTCAGCTTGTGCAGAACGCCGAAGCCGTTTTGCGTCCTGTCGAGATGCTCGACCTGAAACGGCTTGAGCGGGCCTTCACGCTTAGAAACAGGGATGGCTTTGTCGAGAATTTCGGGCCGGATCTCATTGCGCGCGTCGGCGAACAAGCACCGGGCGTGCGGCTGCGTTTTGTGCTGAAGCCGGACAAGGACAGCACGCCTCTGCGCGACAGTAGCGTAGACCTGGAAACCGGCGTTGTCGGAAAGGCCACGGGACCGGAGATGCGCGCGCAAGCGCTGTTCCGTGATCGTTTCGTCGGCGTCGTGCGGATGGGACATCCATTGTGCGAGGTCACGATGACCCCTGCCCGCTACGCAGCCGGCCGGCACATCCTCATCTCCCGTCGCGGACTCGACAGGGGACCGATCGACGATGCCCTTGCGCCGTTAGGGTTGAAACGGGAGATCGTGACGGTCGTCAGCGGCTTTTCGGAAGCTCTGGCTCTGGCGCGTGCCTCAGACCTGATCGCCAGCGTTCCCGAACGCTATACGGGAAACCTGCGCGATGGAATGTTCTGGTTCCCTCTGCCGGTTCCCCTGCCGGAAATCGCGGTCTCACTTTTGTGGCACCCGCGGCTGGATGCCGATCCGGCGCACCGGTGGCTGCGCGGCTGCGTTCGAGACGTTTGCGCCGGAATAACCCACTGGATCTCTTAAAGCGCAGCGGTCAAGGGCGCGTTGCTGATTCGATCACAGCAACTCTATGTTGCAGGTGCCGGCGATTGCGACCGACCGCCTCGCTGAACCCGGTTAGGTCGAAAACGGCCTCGCGTCGCCCCGACAGCAGCCGAATCGCCAGGACAGCAGGAGCCGGTCGGCGAAAAAACAATCGCCTTAATCGCGTCGGCACCATTCCGAACCAGCCTCCTCCCCCGCGAGCCCGCGGCCTTTCACGATCCGGCAGAACGCCGTGTTGTTCGGTGCCCCAGCAGGTTTTTTCTTCGCCGCAGCCTTCTTCTTCTTGGGTTCTTCCACATCATCGCCATTGTGTTTTCGTCTGACGGGAAGACCGCACTAGAATTTCGACCGGAAATCGAGCTATGATGCATTTGGCATTTCCTGGGACGGCTTCGCGCCCTTGGAATGCCGGGAGGAACGGGATATGGCCATAGCGCTTGTACTCGTTTTGGTAGTTGTGGGCTCAGTGTTGTTCCACTTCCTGAGCCCATGGTGGTGGACGCCGATTGCCTCTAATTGGGACTATATCGACAACACCATTATCATCACCTTCTGGATCACCGGCGTCGTCTTCGCCGCCGTCGTCCTGTTCATGGCTTATTGCGTCTTCCGCTTCCGTCACCGGGAGGGCAACCAGGCTGCATACGAACCCGAGAACAAGCGGCTCGAATGGTGGCTGACGATCGTCACCGCAATCGGCGTCACCGCCATGCTGGTTCCCGGCCTGTTCGTCTGGAACCAGTTCGTCAGCGTCCCAAGCGACGCAACCGAGGTCGAAGTCGTCGGCCAGCAATGGCAGTGGAGTTTCCGCTTGCCCGGCAAGGACGGCAAGCTCGGCACGTCCGACACCCGCAACGTCAGCCCTGAAAATCCTCTCGGCGTAGACCCCAGTGACGCCAACGGCCAGGACGATGTCGTCGTCGAAGCCGCCGATCTGCATCTGCCGGTCGGCAAGCCGGTCAAGATGCTGCTCCGCTCGATCGATGTGCTGCACGATTTCTACGTGCCGGAATTCCGCGCCAAGATGGACATGATCCCGGGCTCGGTCACCTATTTCTGGTTCACCCCGACCAAGACCGGAACTTTTCAGGTCCTGTGTGCCGAGCTTTGTGGCCAGGGGCACCCGTTGATGAATGGCGTGGTGATGGTCGACACGTCGGAAGACTATCTGGCGTGGCTCGGCGAACAGCAGACTTTTGCGCAATTGTCGGCCCCCCAGCAGGTGGGCTCGGCAGAGTAGACGCCGGCAAAGACGGCGATTTGGATTGAAATTGCGGCACGGCTCGAAACTGTCGAGCCTGGCCGAAAAGGACACGGAGGTGTTCCTATATGGTCGATGTCACACCTGCAGATGGGGTACCGCCGGCCGAAGTCGCGGAGATGGAACTCTACCATCCGCACAGCTGGTGGACGAAGTACGTCTTTTCGCAGGACGCCAAGGTCATCGCCATCCAGTATTCGGCGACGGCGACGGCAATCGGCATGGTGGCGCTGGTGCTGTCCTGGATGATGCGGCTGCAGCTCGGCTTCCCCGGCACCTTCGACTTCATCACCCCGGAAGCCTACTACCAGTTCATCACCATGCACGGCATGATCATGGTGATCTACCTGCTCACGGCACTGTTCCTGGGCGGATTCGGCAACTACCTGATCCCGCTGATGGTCGGCGCGCGCGACATGGTCTTTCCCTATGTCAACATGCTGAGCTACTGGATCTACCTGCTCGCCGTGCTGGTTTTGGTGTCGAGCTTCTTTGCGCCCGGCGGACCGACCGGCGCCGGCTGGACGCTTTATCCGCCGCAGGCGATCATGACCGGCACACCAGGCGGCCAGGACTGGGGCATCATCCTGATGCTCGTCTCGCTGATCCTGTTCATCATCGGCTTCACCATGGGCGGCTTGAACTACGTCGTGACGGTGCTGCAGGCCCGCACACGCGGCATGACGCTGATGCGCCTGCCGCTGACCGTCTGGGGTATCTTCACCGCGACAGTCATGGCGCTGCTCGCCTTCCCGGCGCTGTTTGTCGCCTGCGTGATGATGCTGTTCGACCGTGCGCTCGGCACCAGCTTCTTCATGCCGGCCATCGTCGAGATGGGCGAACAACTGCAGCACGGCGGCGGCAGCCCGATCCTGTTCCAGCATCTGTTCTGGTTCTTCGGCCACCCCGAGGTCTACATCGTGGCGCTGCCGGCCTTCGGCATCGTGTCCGACCTGATCAGCACCCATGCGCGCAAGAACATCTTCGGCTACCGGATGATGGTCTGGGCCATCGTCGGCATCGGCGCGCTGAGCTTCGTGGTCTGGGCGCACCACATGTATGTCAGCGGCATGCATCCCTATTTCGGCTTCTTCTTCGCCACCACGACATTGATCATTGCCGTCCCGACCGCGATCAAGGTCTACAATTGGGTGCTGACGCTGTGGCGCGGCGACATCCACCTCACCGTGCCGATGCTTTTTGCCCTGGCCTTCATCGTCACCTTCGTCAATGGCGGGCTGACCGGACTGTTTCTCGGCAACGTCGTCGTCGACGTTCCGCTATCGGACACGATGTTCGTCGTTGCCCATTTCCATATGGTCATGGGCGTTGCCCCGATCCTCGTGATCTTGGGGGCGATCTATCACTGGTACCCGAAGGTCACTGGCCGGATGCTGAACGAGGCCATGGGCCAGTTCCATTTCTGGGTCACCTTCCTCGGGGCCTATCTGATTTTCTTTCCCATGCACTACATCGGCCTGATGGGCGTGCCGCGCCGCTACAACGAACTGACCGCCACGACGGTGATGACCGAGTCGGCCCACGATCTGAACGCGTTCATCAGCATCATGGCGTTCCTCGTCGGCTTCGCCCAAATCGTGTTCCTGTTCAATCTGATCTGGAGCATTCGCCACGGCCGCGAGGCCGGCGGCAATCCGTGGCGCGCCACGACGCTTGAATGGCAGACGTCCGAAACACCGCCCGCCCATGGCAATTTCGGCAAGGAACTGCCAATCGTCTATCGCTGGGCCTATGACTACAGCGTCCCGGGCGCCAATGAGGACTTTATCCCGCAAAACATGCCGGGCTCCTTCGGATCCTCCAGGGAGCCGGCATGAGCGTCATTCTGGTCTTCCTCCTCGTCATCGTCGGCTTTGTCGGATGGTGGCTTTCCCATCAGCGGCTGATGGCCAAGCCATGGCTCGAGCAAGGTTTGATCGGGGATATTATAGGCCCGGAAGGATCGGCGCTGCCGACCGCCAAGATCGGGCTCGGCGTCTTCCTCGCCGTCGTCGGCTGCCTGTTTGCGCTTTTCACCAGCGCCTACTTCATGCGCATGGCGCTGTCGGACTGGCAGGCGCTGCCGCTGCCGCGCGTGCTCTGGTTCAACACCGGCGTGCTGGTCCTGAGCAGCATCGCGCTGCAATGCGCCTCGGTCGCTGCGCGCCGGGGCGAGATCGACGCGGTCAGGCTCGGGCTCGTCACGGCTGGGCTCACCGCGCTTGCCTTCCTGGTCGGACAGCTTGCGGCTTGGCGGGAACTGACCGCCGACGGCTACTTGCTGACCGCCAATCCGGCCAACAGTTTTTTCTACCTGATAACGGGGATGCATGGGCTGCACATACTGGGCGGGCTGGTGGGCCTGGGCAGAACAACTGCCGGCGCCTGGAACGGAGCACGGCCGGAGCGGCTTCGCCTCAGTGTCGAACTGTGCGCCATGTACTGGCATTTCCTGCTTTTCGTCTGGCTCGCCATTTTTGCACTTCTGGCCGGTTGGGCCGCGACTTTTATCGAAATTTGCCGACAGCTGCTGACCTAGGAGGGCCGGACGGATGGCAGACACGACAGTGACGCATACCGGCCAAGCACAGGCGCGGCCGGCTGGCTTGCAAGGCGTCGCCGCCGACTGGTCCTCGGATCAGCGCGCGTTCAAGAACGTGTCCTGGGGCAAGGCCATGATGTGGATCTTCTTGCTCAGCGACACCTTCGTCTTCGGCTGCTTCCTGCTCTCCTACATGACCGCGCGCATGTCCACCCGAGTGCCGTGGCCCAATCCGAGCGAGGTCTTTGCCCTTCATATCGGCGGCTCGAATATTCCACTGATCCTTATCGCCATCATGACCTTCGTGCTGATCTCGAGCAGCGGAACGATGGCCATGGCGGTGAATTTCGGCTACCGCCACGACCGCCGCAAGACGGCGATCCTCATGCTTCTGACCGCAGCGCTCGGCGCGACCTTCGTCGGCATGCAGGCCTTCGAATGGACCAAGCTGATCTCCGAGGGGGTGCGGCCCTGGGGCAATCCGTGGGGCGCGGCGCAGTTCGGGTCATCCTTCTTCATGATCACCGGCTTTCACGGCACCCATGTGACGTTCGGGGTGATCTTCCTGATCATCGTGGCGCGAAAGGTCTGGCGCGGAGATTACGAAACCGGCCGGCCCGGGTTCTTCACCAGCCGCAGGGGCCGCTACGAGCACGTCGAGATCATGGGGCTCTACTGGCATTTCGTCGACCTGGTCTGGGTGTTCATTTTCGCATTCTTCTATCTTTGGTGAGAGGCAGACATGGCTTTGGTGAGAGGCAGATATGGCTGAAGCAACCGCAAACGGCCTGGGGCAACATACGCTGCACGGAGTTCAAGCGCATGATCCGGCAGCAGCAGGCATCGCGCCTGCGGAGGTTCATCAGGAGCACCCGATCAAGCTCTATCTGGTGGTCTGGGCATGGCTGTTCATCCTCAGCGCCTGCTCCTATCTGGTCGATTATGTCGGCCTCCAGGGCTATCTCAGATGGTCGCTGATCCTAATCTTCATGATGCTCAAGGCCGGGCTGATCGTCGCGGTCTTCATGCACATGGCCTGGGAGCGGCTGGCGCTGACCTATGCGATCATATTGCCGCCGATCCTGGTGCTGGTGTTCGTGGCAATGATGGTCTTCGAATCGGAGTACACGCTTCTCACCCGGACGCTGTTTTTTGGGACCGAGCCCTGACGCGCAATCCGGGTTTGGGCAGCATTTCCCGTCGCGAGCCGGAGGGGCTGTTCACGGCCCGCTCTGCGTTGCCTTGAAACGGTCGACAGCTGGCCCATTTTTGTCACCACCGGAAAACGACAGAAGGAGGAACGATTTTCGTCGGTTCTCCGTCGCGAACTCCAGGAAGGGAGGCTCAAGATGACGATCGCAAACAGATTGAAGGACTTTATCGACGAGAAGGGAATTTCCTACGATACCGTCGAGCACCACCGCACGTCGACAAGCAGGCAGTCCGCCTTAGCGGCACATGTGCCCGGCAGCATAATGGCCAAATCGGTGGTGGTTCACCACGACGGTGGCTATGCGCTGGCCGTGGTGCCCAGCACGCACAGGATCGAGCTCGGCACATTGCAGGACGTCATGCACCAGCGCATTGGGCTCGCCTCCGAGGACGAGGTGGTTTCGCTCTTCGAGGATTGCGACACCGGCGCCATCCCGCCGATCGGCGCGGCCTACGATGTGCCGGTGATTGTCGATGAAAGCCTCGGCAATGCCGGCGATATCTATTTCGAGGGTGGCGACCACAGGACGCTCGTGCATGTCAGCGGCAAGGATTTCCGCAACCTGACCAGCGACGCACAGCAAGCCCGCTTTAGCTACCCGGCTTACTAAGCACTCTTGCCAACCTGCCGCAGCGGCCTCTCGCCGGTGCGGCAGGGCAGAGTTTTTTCAGTCCGCCGGTCTGGTGGAGGCCGGCGATTCCACGACTTTCCGATAGACGTGCCAGGTGGCGTGACCGAGGATCGGCAGCACCACCGCCAGCCCGGCGAACACCGGCAGCGAGCCTATGATCAGGGCGACGGCGACAATCAGGCCCCAGACAGCCATCACGATCGGATTCGCCAGGACCACCCGCACCGAGGTGTGGATGGCTTCGTAGGCGCCGACGTCGCGGTCGAGCAACAACGGGAACGCGACGACCGTGGTGCACAACACGACCGCGGCGAAGACGAAGCCGATCGCGTGGCCAACGATAATCAGCGTCCAGCCGCGCCCGGTGGCGAATATTTCACTGATGAAGCTGGACAGTGATTCCGGCGGGGCTGGACCGAACACCTGCTGATAAAATATCTGCGCGGTCAACAGCCAGGCGACGAAGATCGCAAGCAGCATGATCCCGACCGCCGCGATGGCCGGCAGCGCTGGAGAATTCCTGACCTCGAAAGCGTGGCTCCATGAGGCGTCGAGCCCGGCCTCCCGCCTCCGGCTGATCTCATACAGGCCGAGCGCCGCGAACGGGCCGATCAGCGCAAAACCAGACACCAGCGGAAACAACAGCGGCAACGTGTTGTTGCCCGACGTCCAGACAGCGAGCACGACGCCGACAAGTGGATAAATCAGGCAGAGGAAAACGATGTGCGACGGTTTGACCATGAAATCGTCGACGCCACGCTTGAGCGCGTCGAAAAGGTCGGAAACGCCTATCTTTCGAATTCTGGTGTGCTCCAGCTTCTCGCTGGCGCCTGCAATCACGTGAAAACTTGCCATGACCATTCCTCCAGACCAGGTCCGGTAAAGGTCGCGATTTCACGGTGCTGTCGTTCAGCGTGACTGGCCACGCAAAACCGCGACCTGCACCATGATCAACATACGCTCTTGCATGGCATTTGTCGCCGCCCTTTGTCTGCGGGCACGGCTCCGGTGATCCCGCTGGCTCTAACGGCCTTTCTTCGCTAGTCTCAAAGCTGGGTTGAAGGGTGAAGGTCATGGATGGAAAGACCGTTCTTATACTCGGCCTTGGCATAGTTATTCTGCTGGTGCTGGGATTCTGCGCAGTGCCAACGTGAGGTTTGAGCAGGTTCGGACGCACCTCGTTCAGCAATCGCCGACTCTCAACCCGGCAACAATCCGAGAACATCAGGATTCAATGCAGTCACGAGGCAGGTCATGCCGTCAATTTCCGGCTGACATGACGACACGCATTGCAACGGTGTCGGCAAGCAGCACGGCAAAGATCGCGAAAAGATAGAGAATCGAATAGGCAAACAGCGCCTTTGCGCGTTTCATCTCCCACCCTTCAGCCAATCTTTTGTCGACCAGAAGCTTCCAGGCATGCCAGATGAAACCCGCGCCCAATGCGGCCGAAACAATCCCGTACAATCCGCTCGCGAATCCGACAGCCCAAGGGAGCACGCCGATTGGCGCCAGGATCAGCGAATAGACGAAGATTTGCTTTCTGGTCGAAACCTGGCCGGCCACGTTCGGCATCATCGGAATGCCGGCCGCAGCATAGTCGCCGATCTTGAACAGCGCGAGCGCCCAGAAATGCGGCGGCGTCCAGAGGAAAATGATCAGAAACAGGACGAGACTTTCAACCCCGACGGCGCCAGTGGCGGCCGCCCACCCGATGACCGGAGGAAGCGCGCCCGCGGCACCACCTATGACGATGTTCTGCGGCGTCGAGCGTTTCAGCCACATCGTGTAGATGACGACGTAGAAGAAGATGGTGAAGGCCAGCAGCGATGCGGCGAGCCACCCCACCAGCACGCCGAGCGTCATGATCGAAAGTACGGAAAGCACCATGCCGAAGCCGAGCGCTTCGCCTGGCGTGACCCGGCCTGACGGGACCGGCCGCTTTGAGGTGCGCGACATCAACGCGTCAATATCGGCATCGTACCACATGTTGAGTGCCCCGGCCGCTCCCGCTCCAACCGCAATTGCACCGATTGCAATCACGGCGATGACCGGGTTCATCGCCCCGGGCGCCACCATCAGGCCGACGAAAGCGGTAAAGACAGCAAGCGCCATGACGCGTGGTTTCAAAAGCGCGAAGAAATCACTGACCGTCGCTTCAGAGATCTGGATACCGGTATCCTTGAGGCCGCTTTCCCGAGCCGACATTTCAGGCGACTACCGATTGGCACACGCAATCTGGCCGGCCCATCGGCCGACGGAAGAACCGGGTTACTTCCTGGCGGAAGAACCGGGTTACTTCCTGGTGGAAGAACCGGGTCATTTGGAGAATTGCTTCAGATAGGCGATGACGTTGGCGAGATCCTCGTCCTTCTTGAGGCCGGGAAACGCCATCTTCCCACCTTTGATCATGGCCTTGGGATCGCGAAGATAATTCGTCAGCGTGGCGTCGTCCCATTTGACGCCGGACGCGCCCGCCTCAGTCATGGCTTTGGAATACTTGAACCCGGGATGCGTGCCGGCCGTCCGGCCGATGACGCCGCTCAGCGACGGCCCGACCTTGTTCTGGTCCTTGTCAACGACGTGACAAACCTTGCATTTGGCGAAGACCTTCTCACCGGCGGCGGCATCCTGTGCCTGGGATTGGCTCGTGACAAAGGTCGCAACGGACACGACTGCGAAAAACGCGATTGCACGCATGGCATTTCCTCCCCGATCGCCAAATCTGCCTTGGACGATCTGCGCCTGCCGACACTTTCGCCGTCATGCGCCCCTTGCACGACAGAGCGGAATATCCGCGTCTCCCGCATGGAATTGCGGCATCTACATACCACAAAATCTGGCCGGCAGATAGAAGAAGTCGACCAGCAAGATTGGCGCCGAAGCGACGAGGCAGGCCGATCGGCGTAGAGCGTAACCGGAACGCATACCGGGTAAAGGCGTTAGACCAGCTACGGTTAAACATCTGAAAGATCAAAAATTCAGAGAAGTGTCTATGAACGACAGGAGCGACCTGGAGGTGCGCCACGGCACCCGCACGATCGACGGCGACACCGTCTTTTACAGACAAGCAGGTCCTGAAACCGCGCCGGTGTTGCTGCTTCCGCATGGCTATCCCTGCTCATCCTTCCAATATCGCCGGCTGATGCCGGCGCTCGCCGATCGGTGGCGGACGGTCGCGCCGGATTTCCCCGGCTTTGGCTACAGTGGCGATCCGGCACGGTTCGGTTATGATTTTGATGCCTATGCAACGTTCCTTGAGCGGTTCACCGACGCGCTGGAGCTCGGTAGCTACGCGCTATGGTTGCACGACTACGGCTCGCAGATCGGCCTGCGCCACGCCATAGCGCACCCATCGCGGATCAGGGCCCTGATCATCCAGAATGGCGACATCTACGCCGATGCTCTTGGCCCGAAGTATGAAACGATCCGGCGTTTCTGGCGTGATCCTTCACCAGCGAACCGTGCGCCGCTCGAGCAGGCGGTGAGCGAAGACGGCTTTCGCGCCGAGTTCGTAGGCGAAGTCGATGACGACGTCGCTCGACGCGTCCCGCCCGATCTGTGGAAGTTGCATTGGCCGCTGATGGATACGCCTGTGCGCCGTGCGCTTTCAGTCGGACTGATGGAGAAGCTCAAGGCTAATCTCGACTGGTTCCCTCGTTACCAGGCATACCTGCGCGAGCAGCGGCCACCGGCAATGATCCTTTGGGGACCGAAGGACGAATATATGCCCGAGCCGGCAGCGCGCGCCTATCTGCGCGATCTCCCCGAGGCCGAGCTGCATTTGCTTGACGACGCAGGCCACTGGTTGCTGGAGACCCATTTCGAGGTCGCCCTGCCATTTGTGCGACGGTTTCTGGGCAAGGTCCTGCATTAATCGCCCGCACAACACCGCAGCGGAATCCGCCATCGCTGCCCCATCCTCATGACAACCCATCGAGAGGAGCGCACTCCATGATCGACAACGCCACAATCGCCCGGATCTGGCGGGGAACGACACGCCGTGATCTGGCGGACGCCTACGAGCCATATCTACGCCGCGAAGGCATTCCGCCACTCCAGGAGAAGGCACTTGGCGTGCAGTTGTTTCGCGAGGATCGTGAAGAAGAGACAGAGTTCGTGACGATCTCGTACTGGCCTGACGTCGAAGCCATGGCGAGCTTCACCGGCGGTGACCCGCATAAGATCCATCACCTGCCGCGCGACGAAGAGTTCCTCGTCGAGTTGCCCGAACGGGTCACGGTGATGCGGATCCTCGTCAATCAGTTGCCGCGCGAATAGAGCGGCAACGGTGACGGCAGCGGCCTTGCGACGTCGGCGTCGTCGAGAAAAGGCCGCCTCGAGGGCGGCCTTTCACATCCAGCAGAATGCCGTGTTACTCGGCGTCCTTGGCAGATTTCTTCTTCGGCGCGGGCTTCTTCTTGGGCTCTTCCGCATCGTCGGCCTTGTTGGGGTCGGCCTTCTTTGCTGCGGCTTTCTTCGCCGGCTTCGCCTTGGCCGTCTCGCTGTCCTCGTCGTCGGCCATCAGCTCTTCCTTGCTGACCTTGACGTCGGTGACCGAAATCTGGCTGAGCAGATGGTCGACCACCTTCTCCTCGAACAGCGGCGCGCGCAACGTGTTCAGCGCTTCAGGATTGCTGCGGTAGAATTCGAAGGCTTCCTGCTGCTGGTTGGCCGGATAGCGGCGCACCTGCTCGAGCAGGCCGCGCTGCAATTCCTCGTCCGACACGGTGACGCCGGCCTTCTCGCCTATTTCGGCGAGAACCAGGCCGAGACGCACTCGGCGCTCGGCAAGCCGCATATATTCGGCGCGCGCCTCTTCTTCCGTCGTCTCCTCGTCGGCGAAGGTGCGGCCGGCGGCTTCCAGATCGCGGTTGACCTGGTTCCAGATGTTGTTGAACTCGGCCTCGACGAGCTTCGACGGCGCCTCGAACGAGTAGGCGGCATCGAGCTGGTCGAGCAGCTGGCGCTTGATCTTCTGGCGCGTCATCGAGCCGAACTGGTTCTCGATCTGACCGCGCACCACCTCACGCAGGCGCTCCAGCGACTCCAGGCCGAGATTCTTGGCCATTTCGTCGTTGATCTCCAACGCACCGGGCTGGGACACTTCCTTGACGGTGACGTCGAAGGTGGCTTCCTTGCCGGCAAGATGCGCCGCCTGGTAGTTTTCCGGGAATGTGACCGTGACCTGCCTCTCGTCGCCGGCCTTGCTGCCGATGAGCTGATCCTCGAAGCCGGGAATGAATTCCTTGGAGCCGAGCACCAGCGGCTGGTCCGTGCCGGCGCCGCCGCTGAAGGCTTCGCCGTCGATCTTGCCGACATAGTCGATCGTCACGCGGTCGCCCTCGGCGGCCTTGCCGGTCTTCGGTTCGTAGGTGCGCGCCGATTCGGCGACACGCTTGACCTGCTCATCGATTTCCGAATCCGGCACGTCGAACACCTGGCGCGTCACCTTGATGTCGGAGAAATCCTTGATCTCGATCGGCGGAATGATCTCGTAGTTCAGGCGGAACTCGAAGTCGGCGCCGCCGGCCAGGATCTTCTCGGCCTCCTTCTCGTCCTCGGTCATGATCACTTCGGGCTGCATGGCAGCCTTTTCGCCACGGCCGGTAATGATCGAACGGGTCGAATCGTTGAGGATCTCGTTGACCACTTCGGCCATGAACGACTTGCCATAGACCTTGCGCAGGTGCTGCACCGGCACCTTGCCGGGGCGAAAGCCGTTGATGCGGACCTTGCTCCTGGCATCTGAAAGCCGCGCCATCAGCTTGGCTTCCATGTCACCGGCCGGCACGGTGATCTTGATCTCGCGCTTGAGACCGGAGTTGAGCGTTTCGGTGACCTGCATCATAGAACCTTCGTTTCCGCAGCCAAACGGCTCTTGCCGTTTACAGCCTGCCGGTATGATCTTGCCGGGAATGGCTTTTGGTGCGGGACTTGGCGATCTGTCCACTCAACGCGGCTCAAAATCGTCCAGAAACACGCTCCAAAATGTGAATAAGTCTTTGTTTTTCCGACTTCTTATCACATTCTGCAGAAGTGGATCGTCGCATCCCGTCACATTCGACACGCCTTTTGTCACAGGCGCGGCCGATTTTCAACCATCTTCGCGTCTACAGCGCCGCGCGTCATCTTGGACGCGCACAGGAAGCTGGAGCACCTTGATTTTGGCGCATGATCGCCAAAAATACGATTTTTCGTTTTTCGGGATCATGCGCCGGCGAACGGCCGCTATTTTGACCGCGACATTGACAGAATGATGGCTGCCTGCGGGCAACGCGGATGCGGCGGAATTGCTGGACGCGCTGGATTTTAGGCACCACTCCGACTTGGCTCCCGCTGGTGTAGCTACCCCGAAGTCGTCATCCGCTCAGCGCAGCGGTCCTGACGCAGAGAAGCCCGCCACCTTCCGAGTGGCGGGCCGGCCGCAAGGCCAGGAGAGTGTTGTCAAAGCCTGTACGGCCGATGCGACACTCCCGTTTGCGCAACAGTCTTCTCAGCGGCGTGCGATCAGCAAGCAAAGCTCACGCAGGGTGCGATCGTATGTGCCGCCGCTCCCGAGCACATCCACGCAGCGCTTCTTCATCCGTATCAACTGGCTGCTGGACATCTGCGCGACCACGCTCACGCCAGGAGTCCCGGGTGTTCCAGGAGTCGCGGGTGTGCCAGCAAGGGTCCCACCGCCGACGCCTACACCGACGCCGACCCCGGTCGTCCCACCAACATTGGCACTCACACCCGCTGCAACGAGGCCGGTGCCGCCTACATTTGCGCCTGCGCCAGCAGTGAAACCGCCGGTGCCGCCGGCATTGGCGCCCAGGCCGGCCGTGACACCACCTGTGCCGCCGGCACTGGCGCCCAGGCCGGCCGTGACGGCACGGGTGCCGCCGACATTGGCACCCAGGCCAGCCGTGACGCCACGAGTGCCGCCGACGTTGGCGCCGGCACCAGCGCTAACGCCCCTGCTGCCGCCGATCGACGCACCGGCGCCGGCATTCACCCCGCTTCGGCCGCCGATCGAAGCGCCGACACCCGCGATAATGCGTTTCTTGCTGCCGATCGATTTACCGGCTCCCGTGTTTACCCCGCTGCTACCGCCGATCGAAGCGCCGACTCCCGCATTGACGCCGCCACTGCCGCCGATCGAGGCGCCGAGACCGGCGTTTACGCCGCCTCGGCCGCCAACCGATGCGCCGGCGCCGACGCTAATGCCGCCTGCGCTGGAGGGAAAAGAAAGAGATAAAACAAGTGCACTACAGGCCAAAGCTGCGGCGAAGCTGTTAACGACGTTTGCCATGACACTCTCCTTTGGAAATTACCCCACAGCAGCAGTTTCAAATTTGCTACTTTAGCAATAACGAACCCAGAGAGTGTTTGAATCGCTAACACGAAACAATGTTGCGGTCATGACTTACGGGTAGAAAAATATTCCGAATCAATTTGAAAGAATTTGAATACATCCTTGGGCAGGAAGACCCGGCCGCCGACGAGTTCGTTCGCGCCGCCGTCGCCTACTTTGGACAGAAAGTCCGCGCCGTGCCCCCCGGACACCAATGCGAGGCCCAAAAACCTCGAAAATCTAAGTGTTGAACTTGTGACATGGGTTGTGACATAGACATGTCACGGTGACACGAAGCCAGCGGGTATGGCGGAATTGGTAGACGCACCAGATTTAGGTTCTGGCGTGAGAACGTGGGGGTTCGAGTCCCTCTACCCGCACCACTGTTCCCTCGAACAGTGGATCAAGGTTCCAGTACCGGAAGGCATCGAGTCAACCTGCGAGGCGATCATCGCCATCGCGGCAGCGGCCGGCGTGTGATTTGGCGTGACGATTAATTCTAACCGGG
The DNA here is from genome assembly GCF_055811575.1 of Mesorhizobium sp. WSM4815. NCBI lineage: Bacteria > Pseudomonadati > Pseudomonadota > Alphaproteobacteria > Hyphomicrobiales > Phyllobacteriaceae > Mesorhizobium > Mesorhizobium sp. WSM4815. Next base: position 33,232 of record NZ_JBVVQS010000081.1, read on the forward strand.
CCGACACTGTCGCACCCCACTGAGGCATTGAGCCCCGATGTCCTCGGCAACGCAGTTGGAAAGGATTTGGAGGGGAGGTAGTTTCTGATTGAAAACGTGACCAAGGCACCAACCCGTTTTACGCTTTGGCAAGCTTGACCAGTACTTCTCAAGTCGCAATCTCCGCGCCGTCTCCTCTTTAACGCAAATCTCTGACGAGCAATACTTGGCACCTTTGAAAGCCACTAGCTCTACATTTGTCTTGTCAGGAGTGCAAAATACGCGACCGACCAGGCAAGCCTTACCCAACGCGGACTCAACGAAGAACCCAACAGTTCCATACGTTTGAAACTTAACCTCGCGCATATAGTCTCTCATCAGCCTTTCCCGTTCGGATGGTTCGACGAGATTCCAGAAGGGTTGGAGCTTAGCCTTCATTGTCGTTTCATATGTCAGACACTTTTCCTTTTCGACCTGCTGTTCCGCCTTCACGAGCATCTTTGAGACCAGCGCTGTGCAATAGCCCTCAGTGTCCAAATCAGGAAAAGGCAACTCCTCCCCTGCACAGGCGAACTGTGCGGCCAGGAGAGCCGCCAAAACCAACAAGACCCGCATCGTACCCATCCCCATGTGTCCGTGAGCCGCCCTAAAGCAGCGGAAGTTGTCGGCAATGCCGACAGAAGCGACGGCCAGCGGGTTCGAGCGTAGCGCAATTGCCGCCAGGGCGGTGCCCGCGCCCCAGGTGATCAAGGCCGACGCTTCATCGCCAGGATTGAGCCGAAGCTCAGCGATTTGCGCTCATTGGCCTCGACGTCGCGCCGCAGCGCGTCGGCCGTCGAGGCGTCGATCAGGTCAGCCTGCAGCCATCGTGCGATATCAGCCCTGACCCGCGACGAATAGCTCGCCATGCCTTTCTCCTCCAGCTTGGTCGTTTCTTCAGCCGACCCGGACAAACCGTTGACGCTACGGCATTTTCCGATTCGGGCCTATCTATGTCGAAGACGAGAATTGCCGGTGATTGTGCATTGCACAATTTGCATTGCTGCTATGCACCGATAGCGCTTTTAAATCGATATGACCCGACCTATCTTCCGGTCGTACACAAAGACGGAATGATCCGGAAGAAAGACGAAACGAGAATACCATGAACCTGATCCGCAACTACCGCAACTGGCGCCGCTACCGGGACACCGTTTCCGAGCTGAGCCGCCTGAGCAACCGTGAACTGACCGACCTCGGCATCAGCCGCAGCGACATCCACTACGTCGCCCGCAAGGCGGTCTAATCCTCTTCGGACCGCAAATGGTCCGAACCAGTTTGACTTGAAAAGAGAACGACAATGAACCTGATCCGCAACTATCGTAACTGGCGCGTTTATCGCTCGACGGTTACCGAGCTGGGTCGCCTTTCGAACCGCCAGCTGCATGATCTCGGCATCGTCCGCGAAGAGATCAAGAGCATCGCCCGCAAGGCGATCTAGTCAGAATTTCGCCAGGGTCGACCTCCTCCCCGACCCTGACGGATACGGTCAGCCTTCACCTCCTCCCGAGGGTTGACCACAAAAACGGCGCCCGCCGCACCTCCTCCCGCGGCGGGCGTTGTTTCCCCCAGGGCGAAGCGATTTCGTCCAAAAGGGTTTCGCCCCCTTTCATCAGGCGAAAGGAATTTCGTCAAAGCCGACCTCCTCCCCGGCGATGGCGAATACGGTCGATCTTCACCTCCTCCCGAGGATCGACCAGCAAAACGACACCCGCCGGATCCTCCCCCGGCGGGTGTTGTTGTTTTTCAGGGTCGACGCACCTAGGAATTCGTTCTGGCGGGGAAGTCCCTGTCGTCAGTCGAGCGCACCGCTTTCCAGCACACCTCGCTTCCTCCACTGGCTGAGCGGAAAAATGTCCGGTGCGCCGCCCATCGGCGCATACCAGGAATCCACCACCCACTCGGTGCCCCTGCGGTCGCTGATCACCGCCGTCCAATGGGGATAGCGCCCGTCGACAAACAAGCCTCGCGAGGCCTTGTCCTCGACCTTGTGGAACCTGAGCAATTTTCGCTCGGCAAGATAGACCAGCAGCGCATGGGTATTGGTCGATTCGTCGACACAATCCATCTGGCCCCGGATGCGCGATGCGCCGAATTCCGACTGCGGCAGATCGCGAATGCCGGTGGCCCGGAGAATGCGCTGCTCGAAATAGCGAACAGCCTTCGAAATAGCCGCACGCTCGGCTTGGGGCGAACCGGCGCCGGCACGCAGGATAGAGCGGAAACGCGCGCCGTCACCGGGGCCAAGCGCCAGCATCGTGCGATAGTTGCAACTGTAGCCGTGGCAGATGGGGATCCGCTTGGAAGCCGTCGCAGCCAGTTCGCCGGCGGCCGCTGATCCGCCTACGGCGATCACGACTGTCAGAAATGTCGCTCTGGCAAAGATCCCAAGCATCCCGTCCATTCTCCGACAGTAGACGATTGCCGCACTTGGCGGCAACGCTGCCGGCTCGTGTAATTGCAATCGCAGCTACAAAGGATTATTTCGGCGCTCATGAACAAGAATTCTATTCACGTCATCGGCGGTGGCCTGGCCGGTTCTGAAGCCGCCTGGCAGGCGGCCGAAGCCGGCGTTCCCGTCGTGCTGCATGAAATGCGTCCCATCCGCGGCACCGATGCGCACAAGACGCATGGATTGGCCGAACTCGTCTGTTCCAATTCCTTCCGCTCCGACGATGCGCAGACCAACGCCGTCGGCCTGCTGCACGCCGAAATGCGGCTGGCCGGTTCGCTGATCATGAGCGCCGGCGACGCGCACCAGGTGCCGGCCGGCGGTGCGCTGGCTGTCGACCGCGACGGGTTTTCCGGAGCGGTGACAAGAAAGCTCGAAGCGCACCCGCTCATCACCATCCAGCGCGAGGAAGTGCCAGGCCTGCCGCCCGCGGATTGGGACCAGGCGATCATCGCCACCGGCCCGCTGACCGCACCTGGGCTCGCCCAATCGATCGCGGAAGTGACCGGGGCCGATGCGCTCGCCTTCTTCGACGCCATCGCGCCGATCGTCCATTTCGACACGATCGACATGGACATCTGCTGGTTCCAGTCGCGCTACGACAAGGTCGGACCTGGCGGCACCGGCAAGGATTACATCAACTGTCCAATGGACAAGGAGCAATATCTTGCCTTCGTAGGCGCGCTTCTCGAGGGCCAAAAGACCGAATTCAAGCAATGGGAAGGCACGCCCTATTTCGACGGCTGCCTGCCGATCGAGATCATGGCCGAGCGCGGCGTCGAGACGCTGCGCCATGGGCCAATGAAGCCGATGGGGCTGACCAATGCGCACAATCCGTCGGTAAAGGCCTATGCCGTCGTGCAGCTTCGCCAGGACAATGCGCTGGCCACGCTCTACAACATGGTCGGCTTCCAGACCAAGCTGAAGCACGCCGAGCAGGTGCGCGTGTTCCGCACCATCCCGGGCCTCGAAAACGCCGAGTTTGCCCGCCTCGGCGGCCTGCACCGCAACACCTATATCAATTCGCCGACGTTGCTTGACCAATCGCTGCAGTTGAAAGCACGGCCCGGGCTGCGCTTCGCCGGCCAGATCACCGGCTGCGAGGGCTATGTCGAAAGTGCCGCCATCGGCCTGCTTGCCGGGCGCTTTGCCGCCGCCGAGCGGTTGGGCCACGCGCCGGCGCTGCCGCCGATGACCACAGCCTTTGGCGCGCTGCTCAACCATATTACCGGCGGTCACATCGTTTCCGACGACGAGCCGGGAAAGCGCTCATTCCAGCCGATGAACATCAATTTCGGCTTGTTCCCTCCGGTGGAAGCGCCGAAAGCCGAGGGAAAACGCCTGCGCGGCAAGGACAGGACCGTCGCCAGGCGGCGTGCTGTGACATCGCGCGCGCTGGCCGCCTGCCGCGAATGGCTGGGGCTGCCTTCCCAGGCGGAAGCGGCGGAGTAGCCCGCCTGTCTGTTCTTGTCGATCGGTCGACAGGAGAGTAGGATTATATCCTACTATAGGGAGCAATTCCATGGAACCCGCCGAGAAACTGTCCGTCACTGTCACGCCCGCCATGGCGCGCATGATCCGCGAAAAAGTCGAGGATGGTACCTTTGGTTCGGCGAGCGAGGTGATCCGCGCAGCACTTCGTGCCTTCCAGCGCGAGGAGGAAGAGCATGCCGAGCGGATGGCGTCGATCAGGGCGCGCGTGAAGGCATCGATCGAGGATACAAGGCCCGCTGTTTCGCTCGAAGAAGCAATCGACAGGGTAAAGAGCCGGATTTCACAACGCGAGCGAGACAATGATGATACAGCGTCTCGCCGTCGCTCTTAGCGAAGAAGCTATTGCCGATCTCGAAGCGATGGCTGCCTACATCCTTGAGAGCAGCGGCAGCGAAAGCATCGCAAATGGTTTTGTCGATCGGATTAAACGACGCTGCCAGAGCATCGGCAATGCGCCTCGGGGTGGCCGGCGCGCGATGACATTGCGCCGGGATTGCGAACAGTGCGGTTCGAGCACTCTGCCATCATCGCTTACGTTGTCGATGACGATGTCGTCCGCATCGTCAACATCTTCTATGGCGGTCGCGACTATGAGGCGCTGATGCGCGATGGCGGATCGAGCGACCCATCGTGACAGACGTCTACGGCTGCCGTGATAGTTCCAGCTTTCCGGATTCCTTCTATGCTTGGCAGCCTTCAGGCGTCCGGCCAGCCTCGCGTCGCGCGGCGCAACAACAGAAAATGCCGGCGCCAGGCCGAGAGCCGCGCCACCTCGTTCAGAGGTGACTGACGAGAGCTTTCCATCTTGCCGAGATAGGCGCGCGACAAGGCCAGCGGCAAAAATGCTGGTCTGAGCGAATCCGGCAACGACGATGCACCGCTTTCGAAAGCTGCAAGATGTTCTTGCGCCAGCGCGATCATTGCGGCGACGGCGCGTTGTGCTCCAGGCCCGTCATCGCCTGCAACGAACTCTTCGGACGACGATCCTGCCGCGGCCAGAATGTCGGCCGGGACAAAGCATTGCCCACGCTTGCGATGCAATGGCAGCAGCAGCAAAAGGCCGGTCATCGCTTGTGCGCAACCTGCCCTGCCCGCAAGTTCGGCGAAACGCGGCGCTTCGACGGGATCGAGCACCATCGCTGCAAGCTGGATGAGCGCCGCTGCTGTCTCGCCGCAATAGCCTTCCAGATCGGTGCGCGACGGCATGGGGTCGTCATAGAGATCGAAAATACGGGCTTCGAGCATGTTCTCGAAGGCGGGCTTCGGCAGGTGATGGGCGGAAATCGTCGCCTTCAACGCGTCGGCGACGGGATGGCCTGTGCCTACCCCGGCGTCCTCGGCGGCGATGACATCGCGCCACCATTGCAGTCGCACCTCGCCGGGCAGTGCCTCGCGGATACGGTCGCGAATGCCTGATATCTCGGCATTGAAGGCATAGAGCGAAAATAGCGCGTCACGCTTGTCCTCGGGCGCATAGAGCGCGCAAACATAGCGATCATGGTCGGCGGCGCGCACCGTTTCCATGACGATTTTGGCGTTTTCGCTCACGTCACTCGACGGCAATCAGCGCGGCGGCCACCGCACGGTTTTCCGCCAGGAGAACATTGTAGGTCCGCACGGCAGCACCAGTCGACATCGGATCGGCCGCAATGCCCGCCGCCTTCAACACAGCACGCAGCGCTGCCGGCAACGGCCTCAGATCCTTGCCGGCGCCGACCAGCAGGATCTCGACCTGGTCAGCCTCGTTGAGCAGCTTGGCGAAATCCGCCGCCGTCAGCGCCAGGGGATCAGCCGGCTCCCAGCCATAGATGCCCGACGGCAGGCACAGGAGCGAGCCGCGATGCGACATGTCGGCGAAACGAAATCCGCCATTGCCATAGGCCTCGATCGGCGCACGGCCGGGGAAATGCGCCTCACGGATGACAATGCCTTTGGTCATCCCGTTGGCCGCCCGTCAGGTTGCTATGGCTTTGCCGCCGCTCACCGGCTTCTCCACATCGGCCGTCGCGGTTTCCGGCCGCAGCTTGAACAGGATGAGCAATGGCGCAGCGATGAAAATCGACGAATAGGTTCCGAAGACGACGCCGAACAGCATCGCCAGCGTGAACGAGCGGATCACCTCGCCGCCGAACAGCACCAGCGCCAGCAGCGCGAGCATCGTTGTCACCGAGGTCAGCGTCGTTCGCGACAGCGTCTCGTTGATGGCGTTGTTCAACAATTGCGGCAACGGCATCCTCTTGTATTTTCGCAAGTCTTCGCGAACACGATCATAGACGACGATCGTGTCATTGAGCGAATAGCCGATGATGGTGAGTATCGCTGCAAGCGACGATTGGTTGAATTCAAGACCGGTGATGACAAAGAAGCCGATGGTCATGACCACATCGTGGACCGTGGCGATGATGGCGCCGACCGCGAACTGCCATTCGAAGCGGAACCAGACATAGACCAGGATTCCGAGCAGCGCGATCAGCATGGCGATGGTGCCTTGCTTGGCAAGCTCGCCGGAAACCGTCGGTCCCACCACCTCGACGCGGCGGAAATCGTAATGGTCCTGCAACTCGCCACGCACCTTGTCGATGACGGTCTGTTCGGCGTTCTCGCCGCCCTCCTGCGTGCCGACGCGGATCAAGACGTCGTTCGGGTCGCCGAACTGCTGCACCTGCACTTCGCCGATATTGAGTTCCGAAAGCCTGCCGCGGATGTCGGCAATATCGGCGGTGCCATCCTTGGCCTGGACCTCGATCAGCGAACCGCCCTTGAAGTCGATGCCGTAATTGATGTCGACGGTCATGAACAGCACGACCGCCAGGATCGACAGCACGCTGGACAGCGCGAATGTCCAGCGGCGGATGCCCATGAACGAAATTCGCGTGCCCGGCGGGACGAAGGTCACCGGCGCGCGCGGCAATTCCTTCGGGCGGGCGCGGCGAAGCCAGATCGACACCAGCAGGCGGGTGAAGGTGAAGGCGGTGAAGACGGTGGTCAGAATGCCGATGGCGAAGGTTACGGCAAAGCCCTTCACCGGGCCGGTCCCGAGCCAGAACAGCACCACGGTCGCGATCAGCGAGGTGACGTTCGAATCGACGATGGTCGCCAGCGCTTTGGAAAAACCCGTGTCGATCGCCTGGATTACCGAGCGACCGTTTCGTCGCTCCTCGCGGATGCGCTCGTAGATGAGAACGTTTGAATCGACCGCCATGCCGATGGTCAGCACGATGCCGGCGATGCCGGGCAATGTCAGTGTCGCGCCAAGCAATGACAACAACCCGATGATCATCGCGACATGCACCGCCAGCGCGATGTTGGCAATGAAGCCGAGAAAGCCATAGGCCACGAACATGAACACGACGACGAGGATGGAGCCGATCACGCCGGCAACCTTGCCGGCGTGAATGGAATCTTCGCCGAGCCCAGGGCCTACCGTGCGCTCTTCGATCACCGTCAGCGTCGCCGGCAGCGCGCCGGCACGCAACAGCACGGCGAGATCGTTGGCGCTCTCGGCGGTGAAATTGCCTGAGATCTGGCCGCTGCCGCCAAGGATCGGTTCGCGGATCTGCGGCGCCGAAATCACCTGATTGTCGAGGATGATGGCAAACAGCTTGCCGACATTCTGCGAGGTGGCCTGGCCGAAACGCGCCGCCCCCTTGGAATCGAAGGTGAACGAAACCACCGGCTCATTGGTCTGGGAATTGTACGTCGCCTGCGCATCGACGAGATTTTCGCCAGAAACGATGACGCGGTTCTCGATCAGATAGGGAACCGGCGGATCATCCTGCGAATACAACACCGAGGATCCGGCCGGCGGACGACCGTTGAGCGCGTCCTGCACCGGCATCGACTGGTCGACCATCTGGAAGGTCAGCTTGGCGGTCTGGCCTAGAATGTCCTTCAGCCGTTGCGGATCCTGCAGGCCCGGCACCTGGACCAGAATGCGGTCGTCGCCTTGGCGTTGCACGATCGGCTCGGTGGTGCCGAGTTCGTTGACGCGGCGCTCGACGACTTCGAGCGACTGCGCCAGCGCCGTCGACGTGCGATATTTGATGCCGGCATCGGTGAAGGCGAATTTGAGCAGGCCGGACTCGGTATCCAGCGACATTTCCTGGACGGAGCCGCCGCTGAACAGGCCGGCGGCCACCGGATCGGTCAATGTCTTCAGCGCCGTCTTGGCGGCTTCGACCTGACCAGGATCGGTGATGCGGACCTGCACGGCCCGGCCTGATCCGGCAAGGCCGGTATAACCGATCTTGGCATCGCGCAGCCGCGTCCTGATTTCGTCGCGCGTCGTCTCCAGCCGATCCTTGATCAGATCGTTCGGATCCATCCTGAGCAGGATATGCGAGCCGCCCTGCAGATCGAGGCCGAGCGTCATCTGGCGCTTCGGCACCCAGTCGGGAAGCTTGGCGAGCGTGCTTGCCGAAAAAAGATTGGGCGCAGCCAGGATCACTGTGGCGGCCACGGCCAGCCAGATCAGGATCATCTTGAAGCGCGAGAAATAGAGCATATGGCGTCGTCCGTCACGGCATTCGGGCGGATCGTTCCGCCTGGAATTGGGTTATTTATAGGCGCTCTGGTTCGCCACTGGCTCGCCGTGGTCCGCACAAAGGTTGATGTCGAGCACAAGGCAGTTCACTTTGATGCTGGCCATCGGGCTTTCTTCAACTATTGTCAATCTTGCCGGCATGGGACCAGCGCGCAATGGCATCACGAGATCGTTGGCGCCCCGTGATACCGGCGGCCAGCCAGATCAGGTTCGTCCTGAAGCGCGAAAATACAGCAAATGGCGTTTGTCGGTCTGGGTGTATCCGCAGATCGTTCGCCGACAATCGGTTTATTTCTTGGCGTTCTGGTTCGCCACTGGCTCGCCCTTGACGCGCACATCGGCGATCGTCGAGCGCAGCGCCGTTACCTTGGTGCCACCGCCGAGATCGATCTCGAGCTCGTTGTCATCGATGACCTTGGTCACCTTGCCGACGAAACCGCCGCCAGTGACGACCGTATCGCCGCGGCGCACCGCCGCCAGCATCTCGCCGCGCTTCTTCAACTGCGTGCGCTGCGGCCGGATGATCAGAAAATACATGATCACGAAAATCAGGACAAACGGCAAAATGCTGATGAACATATCCGGGGAGGTGCCGACGCCTTGGGCATATGCCGGTGTCACGAACATCGAAGTACTCCTGAATTTTGAAAAACAGCCGCCAAACGGGTAATTTGGCGGCCCCGTGAAATTTGGCCGGAATATAGTCGGTAAAGTTGCCAATGCAACTGCGGCCGAGCATTTCAGCTGCTTTTCCGGCTGGATGAGCCGTGTTAGAGCATGGTCCCGAAAGATGGAGCCCGGTTCTCGAAAAAGATCGTGCCCTAACAAAAGGTTGGAGCCGGTTCCGAAACCGCCGGAATCAATAGGTTCCGTTGCTTCGTGAATGCAAAAACAAAAGACAAGAATGACCGACAGCACCACCGAAGCCCTGAACAGGAAGCTCGACCGCCTGATCGAGGCGGTCGCCCGCCTCGCCCCGCCTCCGGTGCCGGAAACCGATCTCGGCGGGGCCGACTGCTTTGTCTGGCAGGCTGATCCCGGCTATCTGGAGCCGGTGCGCAAGGTCAACCGCGTCGACATCGGTTTGATCCGCGGCGTCGACCGCGTCCGCGACATACTGGTCGACAACACCGAGCGTTTCGCCTCCGGTTACGCAGCCAACAACGTGCTGTTGTGGGGCGCACGCGGCATGGGAAAATCCTCGCTGGTCAAGGCCGTGCATGCGGCGGTCAACGCATCGGCAAAGCTGGACCTGCCACTCAAGCTCATCGAGATCCACCGCGAGGACATCGACACGCTGCCGAAGCTGATGGCGCTGCTGAAGGCAGCGCCTTACCGTTTTATCCTGTTTTGCGACGACCTCTCATTCGACCACGACGACACGTCCTACAAGTCGCTGAAGGCGGCGCTCGAAGGCGGAGTCGAGGGCCGCCCGGCCAATGTGATCTTCTACGCCACGTCGAACCGGCGCCACCTTTTGCCGCGCGACATGATCGACAACGAGCGCTCGACCGCCATCAACCCGTCGGAAGCGGTCGAGGAAAAAGTCTCGCTCTCCGACCGTTTCGGCCTCTGGCTCGGCTTCCACAAATGCTCGCAGGACGAGTATCTCGACATGATCGACGGATATGTCCGCCATCACGGACTTGCCATCGATCCCGAGACGCTGCGCGCCGAGGCGCTGGAATGGGCGACGACGCGCGGCAGCCGTTCGGGCCGCGTCGCCTGGCAGTACACCCAGGATCTGGCAGGCCGGCTCGGCAAGTCGCTCCAGGATTAGACCATGATCCCGAACCGAAGGTCAGCGTAGCAAAAAGTGGAGCCCGGTTTTCGGACAAGATCATGGTCCGGAAAAGCCCCTGAAAAAGCCCGCCCCTTGCGGAGCGGGCTGAGCCGGCGGGCCGGATTGGAGGTCAGGCGGCCCGCAATCGCTTTTCTTGTTCTATTTAAGATAGGTCGAAGGATCGACTTTCTTTATTCAAGATAGGTCGAAGGATCGACCGGCGCCGAATTCTTGCGCACTTCGAAATGCAGTTTCGGCGAGTCGGTGGTGCCGCTCATGCCGGACTGCGCGATTTCCTGGCCGCGCTTGACCTTCTGGCCGCGCTGGACCTCTATCGAACGGGCGTGACCATAGACTGTGACCAAACCGTTCTCGTGGCGCACCAGCACCGTATTGCCGAATTCCTTGAGGCCATCGCCGGCATAGATGACGACGCCGTTCTCGGCCGCCTTGACTGGCGTTCCTTCCGGCACGGCGATGTCGACACCGTCCTTGCCGCCGCCGAAACTGGAGATCACGCGGCCGCGCACCGGCCAGCGCATCTTGCCGATACCGGTGGCGTTCGGCGCGACCGCGTCGTCGTCCTCGGCCTGCTGGATGACCTTTTCCTTCTTCGGCGGCGTGTAGGCGGCGAGCGTTTCCGACGGCGTCGTCTTCGCCGCAGGCGGGGTGGTGGCAGTCGTTACCGGATCGACCTTTGCCGGCTTGGCGTTGGCAACTGTCGCGGTTCCGCCGGCCGGCACCTTCAATGTCTGGCCGATCTTGAGCAGACCGTCCTGCATGCCGTTCGCCTGCTTCAACGCAACCACGCCGACGCCGGTCTTCCTGGCGATGGCCGACAGCGTATCACCCTGCTGCACGGTGTAGGCGCCACCGGCACCAGCCGCCTTGGGTGCGGCGTCCTTCGGCTGGCTTGCTGCGGCCGATGCATCCACCTGCGCGGTGGACTTGCCCTCCTTGAGCTTGGGCTGTTGCGGCAGCACGGCGACCATCTCCGGCGCCTTGGCCGGCACATCGTGTTTGGTGTCGTTCGCAGGCTTGGCGCCGGCAAGCTTAGGCGCCGGTTTCTTGCCCGAATAGGCATAGGCCGGGATGACGATCTTTTGGCCGGTCTTCAGCCCGTTGGTCGCGCTTAGCCCATTGACCTTCATCAGGGCGTCGGCGGGCACGCCGTAGCGCCGCGACAGGCCGGAAATGGTCTCGCCGTCCTTGACGATGATCTCGGCTGCACGCGGTTCGCCGCCCGCCGTCGCCATGCGCGGAGCGTCGGGCTGTGACTCTTTGAACGGCTTTGCCACGATTCCGGTCGCAGTCCGGTCGACCCGGGGAGCGGCTGGCGCCGAAGCGGTGCGAGCCGGACTGGCGGCGGGCGCCGACGCGGTAGCCGGCTGCGCCTGGTCGACCGGCGGCAATTGCTGCGTCGTGACCGGTTCGAGGCTTGAACGGCTTACCGACTGGGTGTGGCTGCCGTCGAGTGGCGCGGCCGAAACCGCGGCGGCATCGCCGGGATAGGGCTGGGCGGCGTCCTGCTTGTCGATGATGGCGCGCTGGTTGTTTGTCGACGACGTGAAGACATCGTCGACACTGTTGAACCGCGAGACCTGGGAACTGCATCCCGTCGCGGTGCCCGCAACCATCAGGACGGCGATACCCCGCGCCAGGTTGCGTCCGTTTGCCTTCAAAATACTGAATTGCATCGCATTTACCCGCAGATACCCGGTACAGACTGACCGTGATTAAAGCGCGTTAATGTTACCGGCCGGTTAAACATCTAGAATCAGGCGCAAATTTTCTTAAAATATTTAAAGCTGCATTGGACGGGCGTGATTGAGCTGAGGCAAGCCGGAGACGGACCAGACAGGTGAGTTGCGGGCATCACCTAAATATCGACAGATCCTAGATGACGGCGGCCACGCTGCGCAGGATCGGCTGCAGGCGTACGAGACCGATGTCCTCGCGTTCGAAGCGGCTGCCGACCTTGGTCAGCTTGGCCAGCACCTGCTCGCCCTCCTCGGGTCCGATCGGGGCGATGACGATGCCGCCGCTCGACAATTGATCGAGCAGGAAGCGCGGCAGGCTGTCGAAGGCCGCCCACGCGACGATACGGTCGAACGGCGCTTCATTGGCCAGTCCGTTGGAGCCGTCCGCCTGGCGCACGATGACATTGCCGATGCCGAGCGCCTCGAAGCGCTGTTTGGCCTGCTCGACCAGCGTCTTGTAGCGATCGATTGTGACGACGCGCGCGGCGAGCCGCGACATCACCGCCGCCGTGTAGCCCGACCCGGTGCCGATCTCGAGCACCCGGTTGCCCGGCTCGATGGCAAGTGCTGCGATCACCGCAGCCTGCAGATCGGCGCCCTCGATCGCCTCGCCGCATTCGATCGGCAGCATGCGGTCCGACCAGGCGATCGGATGGAACTGTGCGGAAAGGAAGCCGCGCCGCGGCGTCGCCTCGAAGGCGGCGATCAGCGCCTTCGGCACCACGCCCTTGCCACGCAGGCGGAGCAGGAAAGCGGCGAAGCCTTCGCGGTCATCGGCCGTCGGACCATGGTTCAGGTTCATGCGAGCGCCTTGGTCAGTTGATCGCGGATTTCGTGCGCTGTGAGATCGAGCTGCAGCGGCGTCACCGACACCAGCCGGTTGCGCATGGCATGGAGATCAGTGCCTTGCTTGCCCTCGACCGGCTCGCGGCCGAAGCGCAGCCAATAATAGGGAAGCCCGCGGCCGTCGCGGCGCTCGTCGACCCACAGGCTGTGGACGAGCTTGCCTTGCGAGGTGACCACCGTGCCGGCGATCTCTTCGGGAAGGCAATTCGGAAAATTGACGTTGAGCAGCACGCCATCCGGCAGCGGCATGGCGACCAGTTTTTTGAGCAGCGCCGGCGCCAGCGCCTCGGTGGTCTCGTAAGGGACGAGGCGATCCTCGCCGACATAGGAATAAGCCTGGCTGAGCGCGATCGAGCGCACGCCGAGCAATGCGCCTTCCATGGCGCCGGCAACGGTGCCCGAATAGGTGACGTCGTCGGCGATGTTGGCGCCGGAATTGACGCCGGACAGGATCAGGTCTGGTGCTGCGGGCAGGATTTTTTTTATGCCCATGATGACGCAGTCGGTCGGCGTACCGCGCACGGCAAAGTGCTTTTCGCCGATCTTTCTCAGGCGCAGCGGCTCCGAGATTGACAGCGAATGCGCATAGCCGGACTGATCCTGCTCCGGAGCCACCACCCAGACATCGTCCGACAGCGTGCGGGCGATGCGTTCGAGCGATGCAAGGCCCTCGGCATGGATGCCGTCATCATTGGTCAGGAGGATGCGCATTATCTCGATTCGATCTTTTCCAGACCGCCCATGTAAGGCCGAAGCGCTTCAGGAATGGTTACGCTGCCATCCTCATTCTGGTAGTTTTCGATGACGGCAATAAGGGCGCGGCCGACGGCGGTGCCGGAACCGTTCAGCGTGTGGACGAAGCGGTTGCCCTTGCCGTCCTTGTCCTTGTAGCGGGCATCCATGCGCCGCGCCTGGAAATCGCCACAGACCGAGCAGGACGAAATCTCGCGATAGGCGTTCTGGCCCGGCAGCCAGACCTCGATGTCATAGGTCTTGCGCGCGCCAAAGCCCATGTCGCCGGTGCACAGCGTCACGGTGCGGAACGGCAGGCCGAGCCGCTTCAGCACTTCCTCAGCGCATTCGGTCATCCGCTCGTGCTCGGCAAGCGAGGTGTCCTGGTCGGTGATCGACACCAGTTCGACCTTGTAGAACTGGTGCTGGCGCAGCATGCCACGCGTGTCACGCCCGGCCGAGCCCGCTTCCGAGCGGAAGCACGGCGTCAGCGCAGTATAGCGCAGCGGCAGTTTTTCATGCGGCGTGATGTCTTCGCGCACGAGATTGGTCAGCGGCACTTCGGCGGTGGGAATGAGGCCAAGCCTGCCGTCCCCATGCGGGGCGAAGAACAGATCCTCCTCGAACTTCGGCAGTTGCCCGGTGCCGAAAAGAGCTTCGTCGCGCACCATCAGTGGCGGCTGGATCTCCTCGTAGCCATGCTCGGTCGTATGCAGGTCCAGCATGAACTGGCCGAGCGCGCGCTCCATCCGTGCCAGTCCGCCCTTGAGCACCGTGAACCGCGAACCGGACAGTTTCGCCGCCCGCTCAAAATCCATCATGCCGAGCGCTTCGCCGATCTCGAAATGCTCCTTCACCCAGTTCGGGCGGGCCGGCACCTTGCCGACGGTGCGCTTGACGACGTTGTCGTGCTCGTCCTTGCCGACCGGCACGTCGTCGAGCGGCACGTTGGTCAGCACCGCCAATGCGTCGTTCAGCGCCTTGTCGAGCTCGCGTTCGCGCGCCTCGCCGTTCTGGATAAAAGCCTTGATCTCGCCGACCTCGGCCTTCAGTCTTTCGGCAAGGGCGGCGTCGCCCGAGCGCATGGCGTTGCCGATTTCTCTCGAGGCGGCGTTGCGGCGCTCCTGCCTGGTCTGCAGCTCGGTCAGGTGTTCGCGCCGCGCCTCGTCCCTGGCGATCAGATCGTCGACCGTGGACTGCGCCTCCGCAACCGGCCACGAGCGCTTTTGGAGCGCCTCGACAAGGGCCTTCGGATTGTCGCGAATCCATTTGATGTCAAGCATGGTCTGTTCGTCCTCAAGTAGGCTAGAGGGGGCGTAAACCGCATCCTTGACCGATGCAAGATGTGAAGATCGAGTTCCCTCGCGCCCCGCGCTGTCCCGCAAACCTGAAGATAACGGCGATGCCGCTAGGTCGATGACGCGTCCGCCGGCTTTTCGGCCGCCGCTTCCGCAGCCTCCCGCTTCTCGCGCGCCAGACGTTCCCGTTCCTTGCTGCGCTCGATCAGCCGGGCCGACCAGATCGAGACCTCGTAGAGAAGGATCGTGGGAACGGCCAGGCCGATCTGGCTTATCGGGTCGGGCGGCGTCAGAATAGCCGCGACGACGAAAGCGATGACGATTGCCCATTTGCGCTTTTCGACCAGCGCCTCGGACGACAGCATGCCCACTCGCGTCATCAGGCTGGTCACCACCGGCAACTGGAACACCAGACCGAAGGAGAAGATCAGCGTCATGATCAGGCTGAGATATTCCGACACTTTCGGCAGCAGCGAAATCTGCACCTGGTCGTCGGTGCCGGCCTGCTGCATGGCGAGGAAGAACCACATCACCATCGGCGTGAAGAAGAAATAGACCAGCGACGCGCCCATCAGGAACAGGATCGGCGAAGCGATCAGGAACGGCAGGAAGGCGTTGCGTTCATTCTTGTAGAGGCCGGGCGCGATGAATTTGTAGATCTGGGTGGCGATCAGCGGAAAGGCGATCACCATGCCGCCGAACATCGCCAGCTTGACCTGGGTGAAGAAGAATTCCTGCGGCGCCGTGTAGATCAGCTCGACCTTGTGCGGGTCGAGCCCTGCCCATTGCGTCGCCCATTTGAACGGGATGACCAGCAGGTTGAACAACTGCTTGGCGAAGAAGAAGCAGAACAGGAAGGCGACGAAGAACCCGCCGATCGACCACATCAGCCGCCGGCGCAACTCGATCAGATGCTCCATCAGCGGAGCCGCCGACTTGTCGATCTCGTCCTTTTCCGAAATGCTCACTTGGCGGCTCCCGCCGTCTTTTTGGCGGCTGCGGCCGGCTTCTTCACCGTTGCTGGTGCGGGCTTCGGCTCGGCCTTTTTAGCCGCGGTCTTTGTCACAGCAGGTTTTGCCGCTGGCTTCACTGCGGCCTTGGAGGCCGGCATCGCTTTCGCTGGCGCGGCCTCCGTCTTCGCCGCCGAGGCCTTTGGCGATGCGGCCGGCGCCGCCGTCGCGACAGGCGGTGTCACCGAACCATCGGTCATCGCCGGAAAGGTCGGCGCCGCCGGCGCCGCTTCCGGGGCATCGACGCCCGGCAGCACCGTCGCGCCATTGTTCAGTTCGGTATCCTGCGGCGTCGAAGCAGCCGGCGCGACCGGGTCTGCGGCCGGCTTCGGCTTCATCACCGCGTCGACGCCTGAACGGACGTCGGCCGCCGCCTGCTCGAACGGGTTGAGCTGTTTCCTGATCTCGGCGGCCGGGTTGAGACTTCTGAGTGAATCGACCGACTTCTTGACGTCGTCAAGCTCGGCCTCCTTCAGCGCATCGTTGAACTGTTTCTGGAAGTCGGCTGCCATGCCGCGCATCTTCGCCGTCGTGCGGCCAAAAGTGCGCAGCATCTTGGGCAAATCCTTGGGCCCGACGACCACGATCATGACGATCGCGATCACCAGCATCTCGGTCCAGCCGATGTCGAACATGGCGATACGTTCCGACTAAAGTTTTGGGCTCAGCTCTTGCTGGCCTTTTCCTTCGCTGCCGAAACGGTTTCGTCGGCACGGTGCTCGACGGTGCGCTTGTCCTCGGCAACCTCGTCGTCGGCGATGCCCTTCTTGAAGCTCTTGATACCCTTGGCCATGTCACCCATCAGCTCGGGAATCTTGCCGCGACCGAACACCAGCAGCACGATCACCAGCACGATCAGCCAATGCCAAATCGAAAATGAACCCATAACAATCTCTCTCGAAAGTTTTCTCTGACGATGATCTATGCGCTTTCGCGCCGGGATTCAAACACAACCGCGACAGAGTTTATAAATGAGTGGCCGAAGTCACGCAGTTTCGGCGCCTCAGCCCGCTACCAATCGGCGCAGCCGTAAATACCATCGCTTTCGGCACGTCGCTTGCGGTCAATCTTCCTCGACACGCGGCGTCAACAGGCCGAGTTCCTCAAGGTCGATGTCGGTCAGCGGATCCTCGTCATCGGTCAGCACGTCCGGGTCGGCCGGCGGCATCGGAATGGAAAAATTCGACGGCATGCGGCCCGAAAGCAGCCCGGCACCCTTCAATTCCTCCATGCCTGGGAGATCGCGGATCTCCTCCAACGCGAAATGGTCGAGGAAGATGTCGGTGGTGCCGTAGGTGACGGGACGGCCGGGCGTGCGGCGCCGGCCGCGCATCTTCACCCATTCGGTCTCCATCAGCGTGTCCAGCGTGCCCTTCGAGGTCTCGACGCCTCTGATATCCTCGATCTCGGCGCGCGTCACCGGCTGGTGGTAGGCGATGATCGCCAGCACTTCGAGCGCCGCACGGGAAAGCTTCTTCTGCTGCACCGTGTCGCGGCTCATCAGGAAAGCGAGATCGCCGGCGGTGCGGAACGCCCAGGCATCGGCAACGCGCACCAGATTGACGCCGCGCCGCGCATAAATCTGCTGCAGCTCAGCCATCGCCGCGGCAATATTGATGCCGTCGGGCAGGCGCCCGGCAAGCTGCCTTTCGCTGACCGGTTCGGCGCTGGCGAAAACGATCGCCTCGGCCATGCGCACGGCCTCTGCCATATGCAGCCGCTCGCCGGGATTCTGGGACAAGTTCTGGGCCTGACTTTCTGCCGGCACCTCGGCGAGCACGCCGTCTTCGGTCTCGTCGTCGACCTTGAACGGAATGACCGAAGCGTTGGTGCGCTCGCTCATGATGCCACCTCAACTGCCCTGATGCCTTGCGCACGACCGCGCAGATAGAGCGGCGCGAACACGTCGTCCTGCCGCATTTCCATTTTGCCTTCGCGCACCAGTTCCAGCGTCGCCGCAAACGAACTGGCAATCGCGGTACGCCGCTCGTCCGGGTCGGTCAGATATTCGACCAGGAAACGGTCCAGCGCCGTCCAGTCGGCAAGCGTGCCGATCAGCCTGTTCAGGATGTCGCGCGCATCCTTGAGCGACCACACACCGCGCCTGGCGATCGTCACATTGGTGATCGCCTGCTTCTGGCGTTGCGCCGCATAGGCGGTCAGCAGATCGTAGAGCGAGGCCGAATAGGCGTTGCGTTTCTCGACGATGACCATTTCCGGCATGCCGCGGGCGAACACGTCGCGCCCGAGCCGATTGCGATTGACCAGACGTGCCGCCGCGTCACGCATCGCTTCCAGTCGCTTCAACCGGAATTGCAGCACCGCCGCCAGTTCCTCGCCGCTTTCACCGTCGTCGCCGGGTTGCTTGGGGATCAAGAGCTTCGACTTGAGAAACGCCAGCCACGCCGCCATCACCAGATAGTCGGCGGCAAGCTCCAGCCTGAGCGCCCTCACCTTTTCGACGAAGGCCAGATATTGCTCGGCCAGCGCCAGGATCGAGATGCGCGACAGATCGACCTTCTGGTTGCGGGCAAGATGCAGCAGAAGATCGAGCGGGCCCTCGAAACCGTCGACATCGACGACCAGCGCGGGATCGCCGGTCAGCCGCGAATCGTCGTTCTCGGCCCAAAGACGGTCCATCGGTGCGGCCTTGCCGGCCTTGCTGTCCAACGTTTCCGCCACTTCCTGTCGCTTCCTTTGCTTCTAACTTCGTGTTTGACCGTGATCTGTTCCGAAAAACCGGCTCCCACCGTTCGGGATCATGGTCTAGGCCACCGCATCGAAATAGGTGGCGAATTCGGCGCGTATCTCGGTTTCATCAGCCCGATCGCGGTTCTTGATATAGGTCAGCGCCCGTTGCGCGCGTTGCAGCGACGTGCCTTCGAGCCCCGTTGTGCGCGACGCAATGCCGACCATCTCCTCGAAAACGCCGTTGCAGTGAAGGACCAGATCGCAGCCCGCCGCAAGGATCGCCGCCGCCTTTGTCGGGAAATCCCCAGAAAGTGCCTTCATCGAGGTGTCGTCGCTCATCAGCAGCCCGTCGAAACCGATTTCGCCGCGGATGATCTCGTCGATGACCTTGCCGGAGGTGGTGGCCGGATTCTTCGCGTCGATCGCGCTGTAGACGACATGCGCCGTCATCGCCATCGGCAAATGATTGAGCTCCCTGAACGGGGCGAAATCATGCCGCTGCAAGTCGCTCATCGAGGCATCGACGGTCGGCAGTTCGAAATGCGTGTCGGCAAAGGCCCGTCCATGCCCGGGAATATGCTTCATCACCGGCAGCACGCCTCCCGACATCAGGCCCTCCGCCGCGGCGCGGCCCAGTTCGATGACGGCACGAGGCTCCTTGCCATAGGCGCGCGCGCCGATGACGTCGCTGGCGCCCTCGATCGGCACGTCGAGCACCGGCAGGCAATCAGCCGTGATGCCGTAGCGCAGCAGGTCGAAAGCATGCAGCCGCGCCATCAGCCATGCTGCGCGGTTGCCGGCATCGTGGTCGTTGCGCCACAAGGCGCCGAGCGCGCCACCGGCCGGATAATTCGGTGCCAGCGGCGGCCGCAGGCGCTGCACACGGCCGCCTTCCTGGTCGATGAACACCGGGGCGTCCGGGCGCTCGACACAATCGCGCATCGCGGCGACCAGATCGCGGATCTGCTCGGCCTCGCCGATGTTGCGGGCAAACAGGATGAATCCCCACGGGCATTCGCTGCGATAGAAACTGATTTCATCGCGTGTGAGCGATTTCCCGGCGCAGCCAAGGATCATGGATTTTGATTCGGTCATGGGCGGGAGTTTAGAGCTTCACGCAGACAAAGGGAATCGCATCGAGCCACATCGCTCAAGCCGGAATCCCTGCCACAAGGAACTCCTTCCACCATAGAAAACCGGGGCCGGGGGGGGGCCCCCCCGGGGGTTTGGGCCCAAGGGGGGGGGTTTGGAAATTTTTTGGCGCCCCCGAAAAAGTTACCCCCGGCCCCCGGGTGTTTGTGGGCACGGGGGTGGCCAGGTT
>NZ_JBVVQS010000081.1:53189-102516 GCF_055811575.1 Mesorhizobium sp. WSM4815
GTCTGTGACCGCGCCGGTTCTTTCGGCCCAAGGGTGGGAGATTCGAAATGGTTAGCGCGACACGAAACAGTTGCCGCCGGCAGCCTTGTAGTTGGTGCACAGGCTGATCGCATCGTTGCGCGACTTCGCCGGGACGCGAACGCGATAGAACGTTCCCTTGCCGGCGATCTCGGCCTTGACGATGTTGGCCGTGTGGCCGGAAAGCACGCTGCCATAGCGACGCTGCAGATCCTGATAGGTCGACTGAGCGCTTTCGACGGTCGGCTGCGAGGCGATCTGCATCGACCACGAGCCACCGCCGGTCGAGGTCGCCGCCGGACTGATGGACGCAACCTGGTCGGGCTTGACCTCACCGACGACGTCGACCGGCTGGTCGGACGGACGCTGCGGCGCCACCGGAACCGTGGCCGGCGTGTTGGCAGGCTGGTTGGTTTGAGCTTCAGCCTCAGCCGTGGGCACGGCGGCCAGATTGACTGCTTCCGGCGCGGCGGTTTCGGCCCGGTCGCCGGCCGCTGGGTCGCCCACCGAGTCGCCGCCCAACAGGTCGCCACTTGCCTGGTCGGCAACAGACGCTACGGTACCGGTTTGCGCCGCGTCGCCGGCCTGACCCGCCGGGGCCACAAGCTGCGGCGCCGGATCGACAGGCTCGACGGCAGCCACCTGCGATGCCGCGGGCGCCGGATCCTCGCGCGCAACCAGTGACCCATCTGATTTGACGACCATGGTTCTCACCTTGCGTGGCGCAACGGCGACGACATCCGGCTCGATGCCCTGCTCGGCCTCTTGCAGAACCTGGGCGATACGATCCTCGGACTTGGGTGCCGGCGCGGCGGCGTCGGCATTCCCGGCCGCTTGCGTGCCGCCGGCCGCATCGGCGGCTTCAGCCGTGTCGATGTCGTCGGGCGAAAGATCGACCACACGGCTCTGCGGCGGTTCCTTGGCCGCCACGTCCACCGGCTCTTCGGTGTTGGTGACCAGTTTTTCCTGGACCGGTTCGGCAGGCCTCGCGCCCCCCTTGGCCACGGCGTCGTAAACCTTGTTGTCCTGGTTCGGCACGACGGTGCCGCCCGGGTTTTCCGGCCTGACCTTAATCGGTGCGTTGTCCGCCTTGACGATGACCGGCGCATCGGTGCCGCCGTTGCCGCCGAAAGACAGCGCGAAGGCGCCGAGACCGCCGGCGATCGCCACGGCGCCGACGACTGCGGCGACCAGCAGGCCGCGGCTCCGGGGCCTCGCGGCATTCTGCTCGGCCAGGCCTGGAACCGACATGGCCTCATCCAGTTCGGGGTCGTAGTCGAGTTCGTCCAGGGCAAAATCGTTGGCTTGCGCTTGCGAAACCGGCCGGCCGCTGGGCAAGTCGCCGAGATCAAAGCCGCTGGCGGCATCGGCGTAAGACGCACTGACGGGCGCTGCTGCCGGTCTCGCCGCATAGGTCCGCGTTTCAACGCGGTCGGGCTCATGGCCTGACTGGAACCCGGCCGCTGACTGGAACCCTGCCCCCGGCTGGGGTCCGGCCCCCGGCTTGAACCCGGATTTGTAGGATTCGTCGTCATACGCCGTGCTGCGCGCCGGGCCGGCAGCGACGTCCACGGCATTCATTTCCGAGAGAAGGTTGGCGAACTCGGTATCGAGATCGTCATAGGCAGGCGCCGGCGGTGCGTCTTCATTGACGTCGAGTTCCGGAATATCGAGGTCGTCCGCCAGCGCTACGACGCGCTCGGGCACATCGACTGTCTCGACATCGGGCATCTCGTCATATGCAGAGGCTTGTTCGCTTTGATCGGGCGCAGGTGCCGCATTGGCGGCATCGTCTTCGGCCGGCTCATCCTGATAGGCCGGCTCATCCTGATAGGCCGGCTCATCCTGATAGGAGGGTGCCGCAGCGGTTGGCGGTGTTTCTGTGGTCGCCGAAGCCGTCGGCTGGGCTGCAAAGGCAGGCTGCGGCTGTGCGACCGGCGTTACGCGGCTCCACGAACGGGCCGGCGCAGGCGCGGCGGAGGGTGCCGTCATCCAGCTGAGCGAATCATTCGGATCCTGCTGTGGAGCGGTGGCCGCAACGTCATCGCCGTCGCCATGATCCAGACCGATGTCCTTGGCGAAGGCGGCGTGCAATGCATCGTCGTCGAAATCGATATCAGCCGGTCCGGCAGCATCTTCAGCGCCGAAATCATGGCCCACGAGCCCGTCGAGGAGAACGGTGTCGAGATCGGCGTCGGCGGCCTGGACCGCGTCTTCATTCGACTGCTCCGAAAGGTCTTGCTCGTCAAGGCTCCCGGCCAGTTCGTCGGTGGGATCCACTGGTTCGTCGGCGGCTTCTCCAGCCGCGGCTACAGGTTGCTGAACCATGGCGGCCGCGGACGCTGCCACCGGGGCAGCCCGTGCGCTCATGGTGCCCAACAGCGCGTTCAATTCGTCTTCGAGGCTCCGCTCCTCAGCGACGGCAGCTGGCGCCGTCGGTTCGGCTGCAACGCCGGGGGCCTGAGTAGCCGGCTCCTCGGCTTCATCGGCAAGCGTGTCGTCGAAGCTCAATTCAAGATCGTCGTCCAACGCATGTTCCGGGGTCGCGGCGGAAGGCTCGTCGTCGTTGGCGGCGATAGAATCCCGCTCGTCAATTTCTGGCTCGTCGACTTCGACCGGCTCAGCCGTGCGAATGTCGAAATCCATGTCGACGTCATCCATGGCGACGTCGGCCATAGTGTCGTGGTCGGCAAAGTCCTCGTCGGACTCATCCGAAACGGCCCAAACAGCCGCAGCGGGAGCCTCGACAGCGGCCTCGATCGGCTCATGCTCGTCGAGCGTCAGCTCGTCTTCGAGCGAGCTTGCGACGGCGTTGTCGAATTCATCGTCGAACGCGGGTTCGGCGGCCGGCGTGGCGATGTCGGCGGCTTCGGCAGCCTGCTCCACCTGCACGTGCTCGTCGAGCGTCAGCTCGTATCCGAACGCGGGTTCGGCGGCCGGCGCGGCGATGTCTGCGGCTTCGGCGGCCTGCTCCACCTGCACGTGCTCGTCGAGCGTCAGTTCGTCTTCGAGCGAGCTTGCGACGGCGTTGTCGAATTCATCGTCGAAGGCGGGCTCAGCGGCCGGCGCGGCGGTGTCGGCGCCGGTATTTTGTTCGTCCGCCGCATCGTCGTCCAGCCGGAAATCCTGTTCGAGCGACGCAGAGAATTCGTCGTTTACCGGCAAATCGTCTTCGAACGGCGACACGTCTTCGAGCGAACTGGCGATCGCATGGTCAAAATCGTCGTCGAACGCCGCTTCAACAGCCGGCGCGGATACTTCGGCAACACCGGAACCCAGGTCGGCGACGGCAACGACATGGGCAGTTTCGTCCGCCGTGTCGTCGTCCAGCCGGAAATCCTGTTCGAGCGACGCGGCAAGCTCGTCGTTCCCAAGCTCGTCGTTCCCAAGCCTGTCGTCCACCGGCAAATCGTCTTCGAATAGCGGCACGTCTTCAAGCGAACTGGCGAGCGCTTCGTCGAAATCGTCGTCGAAAGCAGCTTCAGCAGCCGAGGGAGTTCCGGCAACGCCAGAGCGAACATCGTCGATAGCAACGGCATCGGCGATTTCGTCCGCCGCTTCATCGTCGAGCAGGAGATCCTGTTCGAGCGACGCGACAAGCTCGTCGTCGATTGGGTCAGTAGCAGCCGCGTCGAAAACCGGCTCGCGAAGCTCGGCTGCGCCGTCATTGGCGTCACCGCCGAATTCGCCCATCAACTCCTTCTCGAGGTCGATGCCGAAATCGCCGTCGTCCGCTGGCTGACTTGCTGCAGCCGCCGTCGACTGGGCCTGCGGCTTGACCGGCTGGCGCGGGTCGAAGCCCATGATCCTGGTCAGTTCCGCGAACGGATCATCGTTGGCGATATCGTTTTGGGCGGCTGCTTTCAGCTGGGTTCTGTCTGCCATTATTGTTCCCGAACTCGCACTCATTCGGACGCCGTTGACGTCGCGCAGGGTTGGCCCTTACCAGCGCAATGTGGGCAAAAGGTGACAGGTTTTTTAGTCAAACCTAACGCATTTCGGTGGGCGCATCGGCTCCGATCAGCGTCAGGCCGGACGTCAAAACGTCCGAAACAGCCTGCACCAGCCCTAGTCTGGCATGGGTCAATTGTCGGTCGTTAACCTTAACAAAACGTAAGTCGGGATTTTCGGTGCCGCGGTTCCAATGTCCGTGGAAGCTGGAGGCAAGATCGTAGAGGTAGAATGCCAGCCGGTGCGGCTCGAGCGCAAGCGCCGCAGATTCGATCAGCCGCGGATATTCGGCAAGCTTCCTGATCAGGCCGATCTCGCCTTCGTCGGTCAGCGAAGCGGTGGCGGCGGCCAGCCGATTGCGATCGAAATTGGCCTCGCCCAGCTGTTCGCTCGCCTGTCGGAACACCGAATGGCAGCGCGCCGAGGCGTACTGGACGTAGAACACCGGATTGTCCTTCGACTGCTCGGTCACTTTGGCGAAGTCGAAATCGAGCGGCGCATCGTTCTTGCGGTAGAGCATCATGAAGCGGATCGGGTCGCGGCCGACCTCCTCCACCACTTCGCGCAGCGTTACGAAATCGCCCGACCGCTTCGACATGCGCACCGGCTCGCCCTCGCGAAAAAGCTTTACCAACTGGCAAAGCAGCACGGTGAGCTTCACCTCGTCGCCGGAAATCGCCCGGGCGAGCGCTTCCAGGCGCTTCACATAACCGCCATGATCGGCGCCAAGCACATAGATCAGCTCGACGAAACCGCGATCGACCTTGTCCTTCAGATAGGCGACATCAGCGGCAAAATAGGTGAAAGTGCCGTCCGACTTGACCAGCGCCCGGTCCATGTCGTCGCCGACCGCTGTCGAGCGGAACAGCGTCTGCTCCCGATCCTCCCAGTCGTCCGGCTTCTCGCCCTTGGGCGGCGGCAGCTTGCCCTTGTAGATATGGCCCTTGAGGGTCAGGTCGTTGATCGCCGAGCGGATTTTCCGGGCGTTGTCGGCGTGCAGGGTGCGCTCCGAGAAAAAGACGTCGTGATGCACATTGAGCAGCGCCAGATCCTCACGGATCATTGCCATCATCGCGTCGATCGTCCTGTCCTTGACAATGGCAAGCGCTTCCTCATCCGGCATCTGCAGCAAGGAACGGCCAAATTCGCTTACCAGAGCCTGGCCGACCGGCACGAGATAGTCGCCTGGATAGAGCCCGGCAGGAATCTCGCCGATGTCGTCGCCGAGCGCCTCGCGGTAACGCAGCATGGCGGAGCGGCCGAGCACGTCGATCTGCGAACCAGCGTCGTTGATGACATATTCCTTGATCACGTCATAACCGGCGAAGGCCATCAGATTGGCGAGCGCATCACCCACCACCGCGCCGCGGCAATGGCCGACATGCATCGGTCCGGTCGGGTTGGCCGAGACATATTCGACATTGGCCTTCTTGCCGCCGCCAACGGTCGAGCGGCCGTAATTGCGGCCTTCGCCGAGCAGCGCAGTCAGATGCACCTGCCAGAACGCGTCCTTGAGCCTGAGATTGACGAAGCCCGGACCGGCAACGTCTGCAGCGGCGATGTCCGGGTCGGCGCGCAGCGCTTGCGCCAGCCTTTCAGCCAGTACGCGCGGCGGCTGGCCGGTCGGCTTGGCCAGCACCATTGCCGCATTGGTCGCCAGGTCGCCATGGCTGGCGTCGCGCGGCGGCTCGACGGCGACGCGCGACAAGTCCAGCGAACCGCCGTCTTTGTCGTTCAAATCAAGCGCTTCGACGGCCTTTATAATTCGCGCGTTGAAATCGGCGAAGATGTTCATTGGTGTGGCCCTGGCTCTGGCGGCTTTGCGGGAATCCGGTCTATTGGCCGGCGAAATCGAGCCCCGCCTAGCTTAATTCAGGCGTATGGTCAAACAAACGGCGGTGTTCCTTCAAAGCGTAGGTATCCGTCATGCCCGCCAGGAAATCGGCGACGCTGCGCGCCTTGATGCGATCATCAGCCCGGTCGAGCCCTTCGCGCCAGCCATCGGGCATGGCGCGCGGATCGGCGAAATAGACCTCGAACAGGTCGTTGACGATCTGCTCGGCCTGGTTGCGCACGCGCACGACTTCGCTGTGTCGATAGAGATGCTTGTAGAGAAAGGCTTTCAATTCCTCTTCGAAAGCGGCCATTTCGGCTGAAAAGGTCACCATCGTCTCGCCTGCCGCCCTCACCGCGTCGGCGCTGTCCGGCTTGATGCGGGCCAGATTGGCGGTGGTGGAGACGATGACATCCTCGACCATCATCGTGATCTGCCGGCGCATCAGTTCGTGCCCTGTCCTCACATCGTCCAGCGCCGGATAGCGCTGACGCACGCCGTCGAGGATCGAGCCGGGCAGCGAAACCTTTTCCAGCATGTGCAGCTTCAGAAGGCCCGACCTCAGGCCGTCATCGATGTCATGGCTGTTGTAAGCGATGTCGTCGGCGATCGCCGCGCACTGCGCCTCGATGCCGGCGAAGCGGTCGAGCTCGAGGTCGTGCAGCTCCGAATAATCGCGGATCGCTTGCGGCACCGGCCCCTTCAGCCCGTTTCCGCTGGCGTCGGTCAGCGGTCCGTTGTGCTTGACCAGCCCCTCCAGCGTCTCCCAGGTGAGGTTCAGCCCGTCGAATTCGGCATAGCGGCTCTCCAGCCGCGTCACCACGCGCAGCGACTGTGCATTGTGGTCGAAGCCGCCCCAGGCCGCCATCTTCTGGTTCAGCGCATCCTCGCCGGTATGGCCGAAGGGCGTGTGGCCGAAATCGTGCACCAGCGCCACCGCCTCTGCCAGGTCCTCGTCGCCGCGCAGCGCCCGCGCCAGGGCGCGCGCGATCTGCGCCACCTCGATCGAATGCGTCAGCCGGGTGCGGTAATGGTCGCCCTCATGCGCGACGAACACCTGCGTCTTGTGCTTCAGCCGGCGGAAGGCCGTCGAATGGATGATGCGGTCGCGGTCGCGCTGGAACGGCGTCCGGGTCGGGCTCTCCACCTCGTCGAACAGCCGCCCGCGCGACTTTGCCGGATCGCAGGCATAGGCGGCGCGTGGCCGATAGCCGAATCCGATGTCGCCCAACTCATTTGTCATCGCCCCAACCGATTTCCATCGCCCCAACCAATTTCCATAGCCCCGCCAATTTCCATAGCCTACCCCGCAGTTGACTTGCCCCCTCGCGCTTCATACCTATCATGTGAAACCGAAAGCAAGGTGACGCCCATGGGCGCTGATGCCAAGACCGCCATGAAAGTCGAAATGACCGACGCCGCCGCCAGGCGGATTGCCAAGATTGTGTCTGGCGAAGCCGGCAAGACGGCGCTGCGCGTTTCGGTCGAGGGCGGCGGCTGTTCCGGCTTTTCCTACAAGTTCGACCTGGTCGACACCCGCAACGATGACGACGTCGCCATCGAGAAGGACGGCGCCACCGTGCTGATCGATGACCTCTCGCTGGTCTATATGGGCGGCTCGGTGATCGATTTCGTCGACGATCTGATGGGCCAGTCGTTCCAGATCAGGAACCCGAATGCGGTCGCCTCGTGCGGCTGCGGCACCAGCTTCAGTATTTAGAGAATGCCTACCATTGGCGCGGTCCGTCAGGTCGCGCTTTCAGCCGGGCGCGATCTCGATGCAACGCTGGCGTTCTGGCAAGACGTGCTTGGCATGGCCGTGCACGTGCGCTTCGATCCGCCTGGCATCGCCTTCATCATGGCCGGCGATGTCCGGCTGCTGTTCACCGATGGCCTGCCGGCCGGCACCGTCTATCTCGACATTTCTGGCCTTGACGATTTCCACGCCTCGGCAAAAGCCGCCGGTGTCCCCTTCACTGCGCCGCCGATGCTCGTCCACCGCGACACCGAGGGCCTGTTCGGGCCGGCGGGGGAAAGCGAATGGATGGCCTTTCTAAAGGATCCGGCAGGCAATACGATCGGCCTCGTCGAACGCCATCCGCCCGAGCAGCAATGAGGCCGTCATGAAAGTCGTCACCTGGAACATCAATGGCGTGCGGGCCCGTATCGGCAACTTGACGCACTGGCTGACGGAAAGCGCGCCCGATATTGCCTGCCTGCAGGAGATCAAGACGGTCGACGAGCAGTTTCCGCGGGCCGAGATCGAGGCGCTTGGCTACAACGTCGAAATCTATGGCCAAAAGGGATTCAACGGCGTCGCCATCCTGTCGAAGCTGCGCTTCGACGAGGTCATCAGGGGCCTGCCGGGCGACGATGCCGACGATCAGGCGCGTTTCATCGAGGGTGTGTTCTCGACCGACAAGGGCGCGTTGCGCGTTGCCTCGCTGTATTTGCCGAACGGCAATCCGATCGATGACGAGAAGAAGTTCTCCTACAAGCTGTCCTGGATGGCGCGGCTGGAGCGCTGGGCCGAGGAAAGACTCGCGCTCGAAGAGGCGCTGGTGCTGGCCGGCGATTACAATGTCATCCCCGAACCGATCGATGCGAAGTTCCCGGAGAACTGGCTCGGCGATGCGCTGTTCCAGCCGCAGACCAGGCAGGCGTTCCGCCGGCTGAAGAACCTCGGCTTCACCGAAGCCGTGCGCGCGGTCACCGACTCGCCGGACATTTTTACGTTCTGGGACTATCAGGCCGGCGCCTGGCAGAAGAACAACGGCATCCGCATCGATCACTTGCTGCTCTCGCCCGAGGCCGCCAATCGCTTTTCCTCGGCCTCGATCGAAAAGCACGTGCGCGCCTGGGAAAAACCCTCGGACCACGTGCCGGTGGCCATCGAACTGGGTTTTGCGCCAATCTGATCATTTCGGGGCCCGAACCGCGGGATTGCCGGTGGATGGACCGTCATATCGCCACAATCGGGGTTTCCGCTGCAATCCGGGTTCGGCCGGGGTTCAGGATGACGATCAGGTTTGCGATTTGCCCATGTGCCGCCGCGCTCGCCCTCGCGGCGACGTCGGCGTTTGCCAATCCTGCATGCCTGGCCAACGGAACATCATTCCAGATCGGCCAGGTCGCCTGCCTGACGCTTTCCGGTCGGAGCCATCTCGCCCGCTGCGACATGGTGCTCAACAACACGTCATGGACAAGGATCCGGAACGATTGTCCTAAAACCAAGCTGGCGCCGCCGGCCACGCCGATTTCAACGCCGGAGTCCGGTCCCGTTCCGACGCAACCGACCGAGAATTGATCTCGACTTTCTCGAGATTCCCCACTCTTCCTGACTATTGACCCAGCCTTTCCTGGCTGTTGGCGTCGCGACTACCGGTCGCCGCCACCCTTGGTGAGGATGTCGTCGGCCAGCGAAATCGCGGTGCGGCGGTCGGCCTCGCCCGCGGCGGCAAACGCCTCTTCCTGCATGCCGCGTATCCATGGCTGGTCGGAAGGCGCGGCCCGTTCAAGCGCCGCAGTCATCATCGCCAGCCCCCGAACGATCTTGCCGCTCTGGAAGAGCAGGTGGCCGAGCGTCGCCTGCGCGCCGGCATGGCCCTTTTCCGCAGCGAGTTGGAACCAGCGTCCGGCCTGCTTGATGCTCGCCTTGACGCCGCCCTTGCCATTCAGGAAGATCTGGCCCATCTCGAACTGGGCATTCGGGTTGCGGTAGTTGGCGGCGGCGCGCATGTAGTACTCTTGGGCCGCCACCTCGTTCTCTTTGATCGGGCTGCCGGGGATGCCCGTCCTCAGATAGTCGCCGAGCGCCACGAGCGCATCCGAAACATAGCTCTCTTCCGGCGAGCCGGGCTCAACGTCCTGATCGACGATCTCGCTGAAGAACTTGAACGCCGCGTAGTCGTCGCGCTCGACGCCGTCACCCTCGGCATACATGCGCGCAAGCTTCCAGGTGGCGCCGATCTGGCCGTTTTCGGCCGCGTATTTATAAGCCTCAGCAGCCTGCTCCTTGCGGCCGTTCTTGTAGGCGGAGAAGCCGAACTGGAACACCGCCCACGGACTCGACTGCGGCTTCACGCCGGTCTTGTCGTCGAACACCTTGTCGTCGAAGGCCATGGCTTGGCCTGCGGCGCCCAAGGTCGCGCCAAAAGTGGCGATCGCGACCAGTGCCGAAAAGACAGACAGCCTCAGCAACTCAGATATCCGCATAACAATGTGTTTCTCTCGCACCACCGGGATGGGTGACCGCCCCGTCGCGGGCAGGCCCTACCGTTTGTGCATATTTCCAGATCGCGCCCGACTGATAGTCGGTCGCGCGCGCCTTCCATGCCTTTGCCCTGGTCGCCAGTTCGGTGTCGGACAGCGCCACGTCGATGGTGCCGTTCACCGCGTCGATCGAGATCAAGTCGCCATCCCTGAGCAACCCGATCGGGCCGCCCACGGCGGCTTCCGGCCCGACATGGCCGATGCAGAAACCGCGTGTCGCGCCCGAAAAACGCCCGTCGGTGATGAGAGCCACCTTGCCGCCCATGCCCTGGCCATAGAGAGCCGCCGTCGTCGACAGCATTTCGCGCATGCCCGGACCGCCGCGCGGTCCCTCGTAGCGGATCACGAGGACCTCGCCTTCGCTGTAGCTGCGATCCGTAACCGCCTGGAAACATTCCTCTTCCGAATCGAAGCAGCGCGCCGGACCAGAGAATTTAAGCTCCGACATGCCCGCGACCTTCACGATCGCGCCTTCGGGGGCAAGGTTTCCCTTCAAGCCCACGACGCCACCCGTTCGGGTGATTGGTCGGTTGGCGGGACGGACCACATCCTGGCTATCATTCCAGGCAACGTGCTCCATATTTTCGGCTAAAGTGCGGCCGGTCACGGTCAGGCAGTCGCCATGCAGATAGCCGTGGTCGAGCAACGTCTTCATCAAGAGCGGAATGCCGCCGGCCTCGAACATGTCCTTGGCGACATATTTGCCGCCCGGCTTCAGGTCGGCGATATAAGGCGTCTTCTCGAAGATCCTGGCGACGTCGAACAGGTCGAACTTTATCCCCGCCTCATGCGCGATCGCCGGCAGATGCAGCGCCGCGTTGGTCGAGCCGCCGGTGGCCGAGACCACGGTCGCCGCATTCTCCAGCGCCTCCAGAGTGACGATGTCGCGCGGGCGGATATTTTTTGCGATCAGCTCCATGATCTTTTCGCCGGAGGCGAAATTGAAGCGGTCGCGCATCTCATAGGGCGCCGGCGCCCCGCAGGAATAGGGCAGCGCCAACCCGATGGCCTCGGCGACGGTGGCCATGGTGTTGGCGGTGAACTGGGCGCCGCAGGAGCCGGCCGACGGACAAGCGGCTTGCTCGATTTCGAGGAGTTCGGCGTCGCCAATCGTGCCTACCGAGTGCTGGCCGACGGCCTCGAACACATCCTGCACGGTGATCTGACGGCCCTTGTAGGAACCGGGCAGGATCGAGCCGCCATAAATGAAGATCGACGGCACGTTGAGCCGCACCATGGCCATCATCATGCCGGGCAGCGACTTGTCGCAACCGGCAAGGCCGACCAGCGCATCGTAGCAATGGCCGCGCA
Organism: Mesorhizobium sp. WSM4815; assembly: GCF_055811575.1. NCBI lineage: Bacteria > Pseudomonadati > Pseudomonadota > Alphaproteobacteria > Hyphomicrobiales > Phyllobacteriaceae > Mesorhizobium > Mesorhizobium sp. WSM4815. The sequence goes on from NZ_JBVVQS010000081.1 coordinate 64,576, forward strand.
TGGTGAGTTCGACCGAATCGGCGATGACCTCGCGCGACACCAGTGACGATTTCATGCCTTGGTGGCCCATGGCGATGCCGTCCGTGACGGTGATGGTGCAGAATTCGCGCGGCGTGCCGCTAGCCGCGGCAACGCCCTTCTTGACCACCTGCGCCTGGCGCATCAGCGAGATGTTGCAGGGTGCCGCCTCGTTCCAGCAGCTGGCGACGCCGACCAGTGGCTGCGCGATCTCGGCCGCCGACAAGCCCATCGCATAAAGATAGGAGCGGTGCGGCGCACGCGCCGGACCGACGGTCACATAGCGGCTGGGCAGCTTGGCCTTGGAGATGACTCTGTCGTTCATTCTCTTCCCTTGCCCCGGGCGATGCGACCTGCGGCGCGACCTGCCCCATAGCCGAGCCTTTTGGCATGCTCTGGGACGCATTCGAGGTGCGCCGGGTTTATGGCGGGAAGTAGGCAATGTCGGCGGGCGCCGTTGTGGCGCGAGGGTTGTTCAGAAACTGTTGCCAAAACATCACGATCGCGTGAGGCAGAGGGAAGCGGCGTCGTTGCAATGACGGAACAATGCCATCAGCTTGGGACCGCCGGCCAGAAGGCCCACTCAACTAAAAAGGCCGGGCATTGCCCGGCCTTTTTATCGTTTAATTTGAGTAACCTACCACTTGACCTTGAAGGAAGCTGAGAGGGCGGTCACGAGATCGTCGCCGAAATCGTATGAAACGTCGGTGCCGTGAGGAATGCCGGCCTCGTCACGGACCACTCCGACCGAACCACTGGTCAGGATGCCGATGGCACCGCCAAAGCGGAGTTCGACGTTTTTGGTGGGCGAGAAAGACGCGCCGGCACCAACCGTCCAGGTATCGGTTTGGGTGCTCAAGCCCGTGGTCGTTCCGCGATCCCAGGTAAGCGTCGCTGCAGCGCTCCACTGATCGTTGAACTTGTGGCCGATACCGCCGGATACGGTCCATCCGTCGCGATAGAGCAGATCCAGAGACGTGACGAAGCTCGGGCCTCCGAAGGTGCAGGCAACCGGAGCGCCGACAGCGCAGAAATTGACAATCTGCAGCACACTCCAGTCGACCCACTTCACCGACCCGAAGGCAAGCCAGCCCGGAGCAATACCCGACTGGACCTTGAACTCGACCGACTGCGGCATGCTCGCCGTACCGATCACAGGAATTACACCCCGGCCAACCTGCGTAAGATCGACGTCCCCGGCCACGTCTCCCAAATCAACTTCGCTGTTGTAGACCAAGCTGGCACGGAGCGCGATTTCCGGAATCTCATAAGCGGCGCCGATGCGCCAGCCAACCCCGTTGCCTTCGAGATCGATCCGACCTACGCCGGTGAAGGGTACAGGAAAGCCGGTAAAATCCTGGACCAGCCGCTCCTTGAAGCCACTGATATCCTGGTAGAACACACCGCCGATGAAACGAAACTGGCCTTTGCCCGCACCCATCTTGTAGGAGCAGGTGGCTGCAAAATTTTCGCTTTCGATCTTGGTTTCGATATTGCTGTTGGCACCTGCCCAATTCAGACCGGGGTCCGAATGGATCCCCCAAGGCTGAGAATAATCGCCCATGCAATCGAGGTGGTCCCCGATTCCGACCTTAATTCCCATGCGGGGAACAAAATAACTCTCCGAATCATCGGCAGAACCGGACCGAGAGTTCAAATTGCCACCGCCACGACCAGTGCCGGGCGGTGGAAAGCCGGTAGTTGTATCTGTGTCTACGGCATTCCTGATCTTCCGTTCCGGCATCACATAAGTGCCCGAAAGCTCTCCGGCGACACGCGCCGGATCGAATAGCAGGTCGATGTTGTAGCCGCCGCGCTCGAGGCCGCCGGCATGCGCCGTCCCGATCAAAGCCAGCGAAAAGCACCCCGCCCCCAGCAGCGCTTTCCGACGCAAATTGTTCATGAATGTCCCTCCCCTAGTACGAATGGACTAAGCTAGAACCAATTCGAGTTAACGGCGCAACAACGAATTCTCGATGCGTACATGTACGCCTTCGCCGACAGCATTTCAGACAAAGTGACAGCTCCACAGCAAAGCCGGAAAACGGCTTGTTTGGCTGCAAATCGAGCAAAAACTCGGAAAAACGCACATGGAACGGCGCAAAAACCGCCCGTTTTGCGGCAACTGAGCCCATTGTTACATTATGGCAACAATGGGGCTAAAACATTCCGTTTACGTCAAGATTTACCCTGCGGAATGCCTATTTTTCGTGCAGGAAGCCGCCCGAAAAGCGCGTTCACAGAACTCGCGAATCCTGAGCATCAGGCGCCCAAGAAGCGGAAGTCGGTTTGGCAAATCCGCTCCTCCGCCAATTCGGTTCTCAAATGCCACAGATTGGTCAACCGGCGTCGCGCACGCGTGTCAGCGCCACCGAAAGCTTCTCTTGCGCCTCGCGATACTCGGCGAGTTTTTCGCGCTCGGCTTCGACGACATCTTCCGGCGCGTTGGCGACGAATTTGTCGTTGGACAGCTTCTTGTGCAGGCGGGCGATCTCTTCGGTCACCTTGACCAATTCCTTCTGCAGCCGCGCCGCCTCGGCGGCAAGGTCAATCAGGCTGCCGAGCGGCAGGCAGATGGTGGCCTCGTTGAGCACGATCTGGGCGGAGCCCTTGGGCGCCGTATCGACGAGCGAGATGTCGCCGACCCGCGCCAGCCGCTTGACGGCCGATGCCTGACGCTCAAGCCTTTCGCGGGTTGCGGTATTGGCGCCGATCACCATCAGCGGCGCGATCGCCGCCGGCGGCACGTTCATTTCCGAACGCACGGAACGGATGCCTGAGACCAGGTCGATCAGCCAGTTGATGTCGGCGGCCGCTGCCTCGTCCTCGAAGTCGGGCGACGGCCACGCGGCATGGCAAAGCAGCGACGGCCGTTCCTTGCCCTCACCTGATGTCTCAGCCCACAGCTCTTCGGTCATGAACGGCATCATCGGATGCAGCAGCTTGTAGATCTCGTCGAGCACGAAGGCGACGCAAGCCCGGCTCTCGGCCTTGGCTGCCTCGTCCGTACCCATGAAGACCGGCTTCAGCAGTTCCAGGTACCAGTCGCAGAACAGGTTCCAGACGAAGCGGTAGGCGGCAGTCGCAGCGTCGTTGAACCGGTATGAAGTGATGCCATCGGTGATTTCGCGCGCCGCGCGTGTCAGTTCGGTCAGGATCCAGCGGTTGACCGCCAGCTTGGCGTCGTTCAGCCAGAAATCGTCGTTTCTCGCGACGTCGTTCATCTCGGCAAAACGCGTCGCGTTCCACAGCTTGGTGCCAAAATTGCGGTAGCCGGCGATACGAGCCGGATCGAGCTTCACGTCACGCCCTTGCGCGGCCATCACCGTCAGCGTGAAGCGCAGTGCGTCGGCGCCATATTCGTCGATGAGATCGAGCGGGTCGATGACGTTGCCTTTCGACTTCGACATCTTCTGCCCGTTCTTGTCGCGCACCAGCGCATGGACATAGACGGTGTGGAACGGCTCCTCGCCCATGAAATGCAGGCCCATCATCATCATGCGAGCGACCCAGAAGAAGATGATGTCGAAGCCGGTTACCAGCACGTCGGTCTGATAGTGGGTCTTCAGCTCCGGCGTCTGGTCCGGCCAGCCGAGCGTCGAGAACGGCCACAGCGCCGACGAAAACCATGTGTCGAGCACATCCTCATCGCGGATCAGGATCTCGCCCGGCTTGAAATTCTCGAGCTTGTCCTCGACCCAGGCCTTCCACGGCCCTTCCAGCGCCAGATAATATTCGATTGCGGCGGCGAGCGCCTCCTCCTCGGTCTTCTCGACGAAGATGCGGCCGTCCGGCCCGTACCAGGCCGGGATCTGGTGTCCCCACCAGAGCTGGCGCGAAATGCACCAGGGCTGGATGTTCTCCATCCAGTCGAAATAAGTCTTCTCCCAGTTTTTCGGCACGAACCTGGTGCGGCCCTCGCGCACCGAGGCGATCGCCGGCCTGGCGAGCTCCGCCGCGTTCGCATACCATTGTTCGGTCAGGAACGGTTCGATCGGCACGCCGCCGCGATCGCCATGCGGCACGGCATGGCGATGCGGCTCGACCTTTTCGAGGAAGCCGTCCGCCTCCATCAGCTCGACGATCTTCTTGCGCGCGACGAAACGATCGAGGCCGTTGAGCTCATCCCAGACGGCCTGACGCTCGGGCGTTACCTCCAGCCCGGCGAGAAAGTCGTCATTGTCCGTCAGAGCGATCGCCGCCTCGACGGTGAGGATATTGATGGCCGGCAACTTGTGGCGCCTGCCGACCTCAAAATCGTTGAAGTCATGCGCCGGCGTGATCTTGACCGCGCCGCTGCCTTTCTCCGGATCGGAATATTGGTCCGCCACCACCGGGATCTTGCGGCCGACGATCGGCAGGACGAGGTTCCTGCCGAGCAGATGCCGAAAACGCTCGTCGTCGGGATGCACCGCCACCGCCGTATCGCCCAGCATCGTCTCGGGCCGCGTCGTCGCCACGGTGATGAAGGTTTTTGGATTTTCCGGATCGAAAACCTCGCCCTCGACGGGGTAGCGGAAATGCCAGAGATTGCCGTTGACCTCCTGCTGTTCGACCTCGAGGTCGGAAATCGCAGTCAACAGTTTCGGGTCCCAGTTCACAAGGCGCTTGTCCTTGTAGATCAGGCCTTCCTTGTAGAGGGTGACAAACACTTCGAGCACCGCCCTGGACAGACCCTCGTCCATGGTGAAACGCTCTCGGCTCCAGTCGGCCGAGGCCCCCAGCCGCTTCAGCTGGTTGAAGATCGCGCCGCCGGATTCGGCCTTCCACTCCCAGACCTTCTCGATGAACTCATCGCGCGTCAGGTCGCGTCGGTGGATCTGCTTCTCCATAAGCTGGCGCTCGACCACCATCTGGGTGGCGATGCCGGCGTGGTCCATGCCGGGCTGCCACAGCACGTTCTTGCCGCGCATGCGCTCGAAGCGCACCAGAATGTCCTGCAGCGTGTTGTTGAGCGCATGGCCCATATGCAGCGAGCCGGTGACGTTCGGTGGCGGGATGACGATGGTGAAGGCTTCCGCGCCCTCCTCGGCGCCTGCGCCGGCACGAAACGCGTCGGCCTCATCCCAGACTTTGGCGATCTTCGGCTCGACGATTTTTGCGTCGTAGGTTTTTTCGAGCATGGGAAGGCGTCCGGGCTGTCGGGTTTTTGCTGGTCCGGTGTAAATCGGAAGGTTTTGGCCAAGTCAACCGCAAGCAAGCGGCAGACGGCCATGCCAGCAAATAGCGCCTGGGCAGATCGGGGCAACTTGCAGGAGTGAGCGTCGCAGGGCAATCGCTTAGAAGTTTGCGCTACCCCTCATTGCCCTGCCGGGCATTTCTCCCCGTATAGTGACGGGGAGAAAGACACATCGCAAAAGATTTCGCCAATTTCCAGCGTTGCAGAAAGTGCGCCAAGGTTGCGGCCAGCCCCTTCTCCCCGTCACTATACGGGGAGAGAAGATGCCGGCAGGCAGATGAGAGGCGGCGCCGACTTCGGCGATTTGCCGGTTACTGCGCGCCGCGCGCTACACGTTCAATTTCTTCGCGCACCAGCCGCTCGACCAGCGTCGGCAGATTGTTGTCCAACCAGTCCTGCAGCATGGGCCTCAGCATCTCCTCGGCCATCTCGTCGAAGGTTTTCTTGCTGCGGCTGGCGAACGCATCGGAAAGCTCGCCGAAGGCGGCGGCAACTTGCCGGCCGGTATGTTCGGAAAGGATCGCCGGACGAGCGGACGGTGCCTCGCTCGTCGCCGGGCGCGCCAACCCGCTTCGCGGCGGGGCCGGCTCGAAAGCAGGTTCGGCCGCGTCCTCGATATTTTCGGCCTTCGGTTCGGCATCCGGCGTCTGTCTCAGATCAGCCCTGTCTGGGGCCCTGTCCGGCCTGGCCACGGTCTTCGCTTCGCTAATTGCGGCGATATCACGCCGCCACCCGGCAACGATACTGTCGGTCGTCTCCGCAACCCTTGCCGTCGCAGGCGCATCCGGCTCCGGCTTGGCGGCCGGGGCCGCTTCGGCCGCGACCCTGTCACCAGCAAGCGTCACGGGCGATTTGACCGGAGCCGAATCGGAACGCACCGGCGGCTCGACGCGCGCGATGCCAGCCTCGACGGCCGACGGTTGCGCCTGCACCTCGGTCAGCGTGGCCGGCCTCCTGGCGTCGAATCCCGGACGCAACTCGGCGCGAAACGCGCCTGCCTCCGGCGGAGCCCCGCCTGCCGCCGGCGGCGCCCCGCCTGCCGCCAGCGTCGGCACAGCTACCGCCGGTGCCGGCACGGCTACCGACGTCAGATCCTGCAGCAGGTCGTCCGTATCGTCCGGCTGCTTGCGGCCTGTGTCGTTGTCCTCGATGATCCTCCTGATGGAAGCCAGTATCTCCTCCATGGAAGGTTCGCGCTGTAAGCTGCTTGCCGTCGCCATCGTCACATCCGCCGCCCTTGTGACTCGTTGCAGATTTCCTGTCCGGCCAGAGCCGGATTCGAATCATGGCAACAGCGTAACCCACGGATCGCCTTACGAGAATCCCCAATCTGAGGGCATGTTGGATTTCAACAGATTAGAGCCCGCGCGACCTTTTGGACGCGCGGGCTCTAAATAGCTTGAAACTGGACGGAAGTTGAAACTGGTGAGGGGATCAGCGGCCGTCTGGCGTGCGCAGGCCGAACCACTTGTCCTTGACCGCATTGTAATGCTCTTCGGGCTTGTATTTCACCACCTGGAGGGCGAGACGCTCGACCGAAAGATGACCCATAGCCGACAGGATGGCATAGCTCGCCACCACCAAATCGCGTTCGGCGCTGGCCTGGTTGATCTTGGCGGTGATGAGCGTGGCCTGCGCGTTGAGAACGTCGAGCGTGGTGCGCTGGCCGACGTTGCGCTCCTCGATGACGCCGCTCAGGGCAAGCTGCGCGGCGGCGATCACCTGCCTGTTGGCCACCACGGTTTGCTGAGCGGCGGTATATTGCGTCCACGCCGAGGTCACGGCCTGCCGCACGGTGTCGCGGCTGACATCGACCTCGATCCGGGCCTGGCTGAGCGATTCCTTGTTCTGACGCACTATCGCCGACGTCCGCCCGCCCGAATAGATCGGTATGGTCAAGGTGGCGCCGATGCTGGCCGAATTGGTTGTGCCGTCCTGCCCCGTATCGGCGGAGCCCGGAGCCGTTCTGCGATAGGCGCTGGAAACGCCGGCGGAAGCCGAAAGCTGCGGCAGCAGCGCGCCTTCGGCCGATTTCACCGAAAACGCGGCCGCGTCGACCAGGTGCTGGGTGGCGAGGATGGCCGGGTGCTCGATGGATGCAATCGCGATAGCCGCATCGAGGTTCGACGGCAACAGCTTCGCCAGCGGCGAAGCGGCCCTGAGCCTGCCTGGCTCGTCGCCGACGATCTGGCGATAGGTCGCAGCGCTCGCCAGCGCCTGCGCGCGGGCGGCCGCCAGTTCCGCCACAGCGGAGGAGCGCTCGGCATCGGCCTGCGCAACGTCGGTGCGGGTGCCTTCGCCGACCTCGAAGCGCGAACGCGCGGCGCGCGCCTGCTCGGTCAGGAACTGCAGGTTTTGCTCCGTCAGCACCGCCACTTGGCGGTCGCGAATCACGTCCATATAGGCGCTTGCCGCATTGAACAGAATATTCTCTTCGGTGTTGCGCAGGCTCTCGAACGAGGCGCGGACCTGCGCTTCGGCGGCGGCGACGTTGTTCCTGGTCTGGAAGCCGTCGAACAGGGTCTGGTCGATCTGGACGCCGAAGTTGCCGGTGGTTAACGAGAGGCTTCGGCTGGGCCCGCTACGGGCATCGAAATGGCTTCTGGAGTAATCGATGTTCGCGGAACCGGTGATGGTCGGGCGCCAGCCGGACTTGGCGATGGCAACGCCCTCATCGGTGACGCGGACGCCGGCGCGGGCCGAATTGAGCTGGGAATTGTTCTGATAGGCTTTTGAAAGTGCACCGAGAATGGTTTCCGCCGAGGCGCCTAGCGGAGAAAGCGCGGTCGCCGAGAAGAGGACGGCGGCAAAAAGACTCTTTCGTAAAGACGGCACGTTATTCCCTCATTCGTTTTGCATGGGAACCACACCGCGCCGGCTTCTCCCATTCGAGCAGCCGGCGCCGTGTGTTTCAGGTTCCCTGCTGTCTGCCCCCAAAAGAACACCCCGGTTGTGCGGATCAGCAACAATTGTTCAAGCGCAAGCGAACATGACAACGGCTTTGCTGCAAGCCAAAATCACTCAGAACTCGAACGCACGAATACGATCGAATCCCGGTAGTGGCTTAATTGCCGCATTAAAGGCGCCTCTTCCGGTTACGACCCCCCCTGTTTTCAGGAACAATCGGGCCACGCCCGAATTCCCCTGCCCTTCGACGGCGACGAGCCGACCGCCTTCCGCAAGCTGGTCGAGCAGCGGTTCCGGCACTTTCTCGACGCTGCCGCCGATGAAAATGACGTCGTAGGGCGCTCCCGCGGCATGGCCTTCCGGCAGCGGTCCCTTGACCACGCTGACATTGTCGCAGCCCAGCGCCGAAAGCGTCGACATCGCGGTCTCGGCCAATGCCGGATCGCTTTCCAGCGCAACGATGGACTTTGCCAGCCGCGACAGGATCGCCGCGGCATAGCCGGTGCCGCAGCCGACATCGAGCGCCGAATCGCCAGGGCCGATCTCGGCCAGTTGCATCAGCTTGGCCAGCGGCGAAGGCTCCATGAGATAGCGCGGGCCGTCCGCGGTATTGGCAATGCGGATGTCCTCGTCGATATAGGCCAGATCGCGCTGATCGGGAGCGACAAAGGCCTCGCGCGGCACGACAAGCATCGCCTCGAGCAGCGGCGCGCTGGTTACGTCGGTGGTGCGGACCTGGCCGTCGACCATCTTTACTCGACGTTCGGCAAAATCAGCGCTCATGTTCCAACCAATCCGCCCAAGACCAACCTGTTCAAGATCAATCCGCCCAAGATCGATCCGCTTGCCGCGCCAAGACCGCGGCTCATGTCGACTGGAACTCAAGCCCCCTGGCGCTGGTGCGCGGGAGCTTGGGCAACTGGAGGCCTCGCCCGGAATCGAACCGGGGTGCAAGGATTTGCAGTCCTCTGCGTAACCACTCCGCCACGAGGCCTCATTGCTCCCGGCGTTCCACCCGGTTCCAATAGGTTGCGGCGAAAATGCCGTCAAGCGGCCATGGTGCATTCCCGGACGGTTTCCCCTCGGCCATGATGCCACGCGCCGAGCCAACGACACGCATGCTCCGAGAACCGGAGCGCAGCGGACGTCAGAGCGCTGCGCCACCAATTGGACGCGCGGCGCTGCAGGTATGCGGAGAAGCGCCATCATCTGGCCGTCGGAGCAGAATTTCCAAGCAAGGCTCTCAGCCAGTCCGGGCATTTAGCCAGGTGAGTCGAGCCGGAAAGACTCCTTCGCAGGGCTTGCTGGCTTGCGAAGTCGGTACAGCCGTCAGTTCGGCCGCCGCCGCCGTTCCCACCACACGACGAGGCGGCGCCGGTGGCGACGCACCACGGCAAACTCGTAGGAGAGCACAAGCAATCCGATCGGCACCATCCAGAAGCCCAGGATCGGCAGAAAGCCAAGAATGCCGCCGAAGATCAGCACGACGCCGATTGCAATCCTGAGGCCGCGCGAGCGCGGCATGGTAAACTCACGGCCGAAGACCGATATTTTCCGTGCCGGTGGGTGGTTGTGGCTTGCTGCGCTCATGTCTGATCAGTGGTCCGTTCGGGCAAACTAAAAGCACTAGCTGACGAAAGCCGCAACCGCCTTTTCGGTTCCGCGCACCCCGCCAGACGGCTCATATGAGGACGCTCGCACATGATTGCCAGAAATCGTGGCGCGAAAAAGCGCCGAAAAATACGAAATGCTTCTTTGCAAAGCCGAAACGGGTTTGCTATAGGCTGCGCCACTCACATGAGAGCCTCTGTTCCCCGGTAGCTCAGTGGTAGAGCAACCGGCTGTTAACCGGTTGGTCGCTGGTTCGAATCCGGCCCGGGGAGCCAACATTTTCAAAGACTTAGCTTTTCATCGGAATTGCCTACGCCCTCCTGGGGCAACATCTGGGGCAACGAAGGAAGCTCGCGAAATTTGACATCACGGTGGAATCGGGGCTTCCCTCTTCGGGAGGGGGAAATAGGCTATGACAGTTTGCGTAGGGGTCGCAGTTAACGATTGCCTTGTCTTCGCTGCTGATAGCGCTTCCAGCATCGTACAGACATACGAAGAAAATGGACAACAGAAGTCCACAATTCTGAATGTCTATCAGAATGGCGAGAAGGTATATAATATCTACAAAGGGTTGCCTCTTTGCGCCATGACCTGCGGGATTGGAAACATCGGAAGCGAATCTATCGGTACTTTAGCGAAGCGCCTTCGAAAGCTACTAAGTGGCGGGGGTGAGTACGCCATCAATTCCGATGCTTATACTGTTGAGGAAGTGGCGCAGAAAGCGCGACGGTTCTTTTTTGAAGATCGGTATCAATCTCTCGACCAACCGCCGCTCGGCTCCTCATTTGAGTTTTGGGTTGGCGGCTACTCTTCAGGCCTCGATTCCAAGCATGAGGTCTGGAAGATTGCCATCGTAAACGGGAACTGCGATGAGCCCGAGCGAGTGATCGACAACGGTGAGTCGAGCGTAATTTGGGGCGGGCAGCCAGGGCCAATACACCGGTTGATATTTGGTTTCGATCCCGATCTATTGGACGTTCTGCGCGAAATGGGTGCGGAAGAGGTTGCGATTACCCAGATTGCCGATGCATGCCGTCAGCGCCTTGTGCGGCAAGTCGTCCTTCCGACGATGCCCGTGCGCGACGCGATTGCGCTCGCCGACTATCTTGTGGCAACTACCAAGGACTTTTTTCGTTTTCTCCCCGGCGCCGATATAGTTGGCGGAGAGACTGACATCGCCGTTGTGACGCGGTATGAGGGCTTCAAATGGGTTCGTAGGAAGCACTTTTACCCCGCGCATTTGAACCCGCTGGAGACCGGACATGCCTAAGCAGCCGAAGAGTGCACCATCTACGGTTCGGACACCGTCCAAAGATCTTCCGATGCCGAAATACGACTATCAGACACCGAAATCGGGAAGCTTTGTGCTGCGCGCGCCTTCACCAGGTAGTTCGGCCCCTGCACCCGTGAAGAAGATTGCCAGCCTTCAAAACCTCGGACATTAGGGCAGTCGCGATTGGGCCGGGCAGCCGGGTGGAAATGAAAAGCCCGCCACCGTGAGGCAGCGGGCTATCAGTGGAAATGTTTTCCGGTTGATCAGTGCCGTCCCGCAGGCCCTTCGAGAAACTCCATGAAGCTTTCCACCACTTTGTCCGAGGGCGTTGACCGGGCGTTGCAAGCGCTAAGAATGGCGGCCGCGATCTTCAGCATGTCGTTGCGACTTCCGACAATCTTTGAGACCACGGCATTTTCTGTGCCGCCGTCATAGGTCGAGCGCTGCAGGACATGCAGCGTCAGCCTTAGATTGTCGCCCATGAGTTGGAGCGGGCCGGCGCCAGTGACGAACGTGTCAGAGACGCAGAACGGCTCAACGGTCGGGGCGGAAGTGAGCGCGTTCATGCGGCACCGCCGGTTGCAAGACGCCTGATATCGGCGGCGATCGAAAAATAGGCTTCGCTCGGATCAGAAAAGTTCTCCAGTCCTAATCTCTGGCCTGCGCGGATTTTCACCGCCATACCTTCGAGGGTATAGGCAGGGATCGCAAATATGCGGTTGCCGATTTCCCACTCCTCGCCGCACAGCGCATTGAATGCCTCTTCGGCAGCGTCCATCCCGCCTTCGCGGTTTATCTCTTCGCATTTGGCATGATACGCGTCGTGCAAGGCCTTGTTCGCGGCTTTTTGTTCTTTGACCTCGTTGCTCCACGCGGCATAAATGGCGGGCCGGTTGATGGTCCCCATGTCTTTAACCGTCATGGCATGGAACGCTACCCTTACGTCTTCCGGCATGTCCGGCTCTTCCCACTTCGGAGGCCTTGGCGGCAACAGGGCCTCGATCTTGTCGCTGAGTGTGCTGTTAGCTTCCGCCGCCGTTTCCATGCGGGCGTGCACTTCTTCCTGTTCTTTGTCGAGCTGGAACAGCTCTGCGTCGGGATGCTCGCCAGGCGCGGCGAGCGGCGCTACCGTCGCGTCGATGATCGTTGAAGCGGCAGCCAAAGCCACCGCGGTTGCCCCTGTGCCGAGCAGCATTCGCCGCCGGTCGATTCTCACTACATTCGTGGTCATTGGGTTTCTCACTGGATTTGGGCTTGCTACGGCCCTCGCGGCGATCGGCGCCGCAGCCGGGGGTTAGCAACTCGCCAGTGAGACGAGCCGATGGCTTTTACGGTTTCCCGCTGGACAGCACCACCGCCCCCGGCCTATAGATGGCCGATCGCGGCAGCCGCCAAGCTGCGCGTCATCCCGATAGACGGGATAAACGACTTGAGATCGCGCCAACGATTTTAGGTCGTCACTGGTCCGGGTTGCTACGCCCACGGACATGATGCTCTCAGTCGGTTAATAATTCAAGCACGCCCTTTCGGGGGCGAAGCTTGCGCGCATGTGCAAAAATGCGCATCCTCAGCCAAAGGGGGGGCATGCCTTTGGACCGCAAGGCGATAATTATCGGGATATGGATCGCTGGCGCAGTCGCGCTTGATCTCTGGTTCGGCGATGCGATTTTCGCCGCCGGTGGCGAGGGGCTGATTGTTGCAGCCGGCTTCGCCTATTTGGGTGTGCTGATCTTTGTCATGGGCCAGGCGTCAGATTGAGAGGCGCGAGAATCGCGCCAGGGTCGAGGCCAAGAGCCGTGACTAGCAGGATGGCGTCTGGATCATCGCAGTAGACCTCGGGTCGATCAGGCGCGAACCATCGCGCAAAATAAATCGGGTTTTGCGTCAAGGCGCCGTAGGCCTCAGGCATCTTGCCGGCGTCGATGATGCGAGCCTGCACAAGCGATTTCGGAACTGTCTTACGAGGCGGCGGCGTTGGCTCTGGGCCGGTGAATTTCTCACCATCGAATGAAAAGCCGGCGAAAACATTGTCGGGAACCTTTGTCCATCCCGGCTCTGGGCCGCCTTCGAACGAAATCGAATCGACCACGCCATCAATGATGCGGGCGTATTTCATGTCGTCCTCCAGAAGTTCACCCGGGCGTAGACTTCGGTCCCCTGCGAAAGAGCCAGGCCAAGGCCGTTCGCGACGGCGACCGAGGCGTAGTACTGGATCGCAAAGGCCTTGCTGGCGACGACCGCCGCGCTGCCTGTCGATGTCGCACCTGAGTTTGGCCCGTTGTTTCCGTTACCCTGCATACCCATCCCGGCGGTCGTGCCATCGGTGATGTTTTGCAGGCGTGAGCCGAAACTAGTGACGGTATAGGATCTAATCTCCCATTCGACCCAGCCACCGACGGTCGGTGTGAACTGGTCGGAGGAGATTGATACCAGGCCTGACGGGTCGCGAACTTCGGTGTTGAGAGCATGCGCCGTCCATGTCGTAGCGACCGGCGTTCCGCCCCCTGTCCCGGATGACTTCTGATCCTCCATGACAGCATCTGGCGCGCCGGTGACACTGACCCATTCAGGTGCTGTGGCGCCTGAATTCATGCGCAGTGCTTGGCCCGCAGTGCCTTTGGCAAGCCTAGCCTTGACTTTGGCCCCGGTGAAATACTCGATGTCGCCGGCCGCAGTGCTCGCAGGAATTGCAACGAAAATTTTCGTTGCCGCTCCATCACCAATCGCAAGAACATTGTCGTCCGTATCCCACTGCGTGTCGCCCTCGGCAGTTGGCGCTGGCGCCGCGCTCTGCTTCAGGGTCAGCGTGGCGGAGGCGATCGTACCGCCAGTGATCGTCGGCGTGTTGATCGCTGGCGAGGTCAGCGTCTTGTTTTCAAGCGTCTGCGTGCCGGCCAGGGTAACGGAGGTCGAAGCATCCGGGACCACCAGCAGGAAAGCAATGTTCGACGTACCGACATCGATCGGGTCGGCCGTTGTGATCTGCCACAATCCGGAGCCAACCGTCCCACCGGCGACAACGACCATCGTCCCCTTGCGGACATCTCGCGTCTTGTTGAAATCCTTCGATCTGCGCCATGGGCCGGTATCAACAACCCAGATTCCGTTTTCTGAGGGCGTGTCCTGAATGCGGACAAGCACTCGGTCATCGGCCACCGTCACCACGCCGTCGATCGTCTGCAGACCGGACAACGTAATGTTCGCCGTGGTGGCAACGCGGCACGGGCCTTTGATTGCCGTGCTGGACGACAGGCCGTCTGACTGAGCGATCTGAATGCTGGTCATGGGGGCGTCAGAAAGCTCCGAACGGGTCGAGAGGCTTCACAACGCTTTGCTGCCCGTACTGCTTGCGGCGGCGGCTTTCCTGCCGCCGGTAAGCGCCCGGTGAAGCGACTTCCCGCATTGAGCTAAGGAACAGAAAATCGAGGGTCGGCCGGACATAGTAGAGATTGGCGTACGGGAGGTTCTGCGTCACAAAGTTGAACAGATCGGAAAACCTCACCTGCTCTTCATCACTCAAGCCGGCATCGCGCGCCTTCAGCACAAGCTCGCCCAGATCAGCAATTGCCCCGAGGGCCGGGCCGGCAGCGGTTTCGGTAAGTCCGCAATGGAATTTATGCATCGATGCTCTCCAATAGCTTTGCCGTCTCAACCATCGCTTCAATGTCCACAGGGCGCCAATTTGGGCCTATCGGCTTGGTCGCGCCGCCGCAGAACCAGGGCGACATCAGATCGATCGCGGCCTCCAGATTGGCGTCTTGCTCTTCGGTGTTATCGAGCATCCAAGGGGTTTCCTTGGCGCCGACGATCAGGTGCATCGCAGCCATGTGGGATTCTTCCACGGCAAGCACGATCGGGGGTTCAAGTTGGCCCAGCATGTAGGCTTTGCGGCCGGCTCGGGTTGTGGTCATGCCCAGAAACATCTTCACGACGCCCAGCCAACTATTGCCGTGCAGGGATTGGGCCAGGCCTCGCATCGGCCCTGTTTCCTTCAGTACGACGGCAACCAGCTGCCCCGGCTGGATCTCCGGCGTCGGGTCCGCTTCCAGTTGGGCGCCGGTCGGGATGAAGCCGCCCATACAGTGACCCTCTGTGAAGAACGTATAGGTGCTGCTGGGTGCTGCCATCAGGAATACCCTGCATTCGCGCCCGCCCAAGTCGTCTCTCCGTACCGATAACCCATGGATGGCGGTTTGAGTTTCGGTTTGTAATATTCGGAGGCAAAGGTCCCCATGCCCTGCATGATCGTCCCCGCAGAGCTGAGGTAGGAGCCGGTCTGCGCTGCCTTGCCCTCAAGCCTGGCCGCTGCTGCCTGAGCCCGACGGCCCTTGGCGCGCTCCTGCCCGCCATAGAGCGCCATGCCCTCGTTGACTGCGCCCTGCTGAACGACGTCGCCGGCCAGATCCTGCACGGTCTCATCAAGCGCGCCGAGCCCGGATGCTCCCGCTACGGCCTGCTGCCGGGAGAGAATGAAATCCTTTTCCTTGCGCGCCTGTTCTGCCTCACGCTGGGATGCGGCAACCTCTTCCTTGCCCTGCTGTTCGAGTTGCGCCGCCTGATAGTCGGAGGCGCTCTTGCTGGCCGAGCCAGCCGCGATTGTGCCGGCGGCCGAAGCTGCGGTTCCCGCAAGGGCGAGGATCGCACTAATTCCGAAATCTGCCATGTTCTTTCTCCTTATCCAGCCACAACGCGCAGGACGGCTTTCGCCTCATGCGATTCGAGCCCATTGAACCAGGCCAGGAAATCCCCCTTTGTCGAGCCCATGGCCATCGTTGCGCGTGCAAACCGGGCCTTGATGACGGCCACCTTTTGCGGAGCGCGAAAACCCCATTCCCGTACCAGTTCGGAGCCTTCCGGGGTTGTCGCGAAAAGCTCGACTGCCGCGGCTGGCGCATCTTCAAGATAATTCGGCTTGCCGAGGCTGAGCGCCCGGTAAACTTCCACGATCGCCTTGTTTGGCAGCCGGTCGAAGCGCTCCATGAAGGCCCTTTGTTCCCGGTCAGTGAGATCGGAAACCATGTTCAAGACCGCCGTCTGGACGCTCTGCAGGTTGACCTGGTAGCCACCGGATCTCTGCCACTCCTCGACCAGTTCGGAACCGACATCGCCCATGGTCGCCATGCCGGCGCTGCTCTCCTCGGTGGTGAGCAGGCCAATTCCGCCGTCAGCGCGATCCTCCGGCGGCATTTGCTGTGTGATCAGTTCCGAATATCGGGCCTGCATCACAGGGTTGCGGAAATACGCCGCGCGATCGTCTCGCATGGCGGTCTGGGATCGATGCCAGTTCCCGGGATTCCGGAGTGTCGCCGGCCATCGTCATGCCACCTTGGGGTAGAGCCGAGCCAGATCGCGCTCGGCAAGCGGGATGTTCGGCGCCGGGTGCGACACGATCGCCTTGTCGGCCTTTCGTTCCACAACGTAGCCAATGCCGGTCCATTTGATCCGGTAAAGTTCATCCTCAAAAAGGTTGTCGAACCGATCGGGGAAGGTATGAATGCGCGGCTTTGTGATGATGGCCTTGCCGGCATCACTGTCGGCGACGATGGCCTCCGCCGCCCAGCTGTCATCAAAGGCGATGATGTACAGATGGTCATGCCGGACGAAGGAAACGCCCTTGGCGTTCTGAACCCTTTTCCAGATCATCGGGTCCTTCAAGCAATCGGCCGTGGCGCCTTCAGGCAAACGGACCAGAAAATCACGCCAGCCGAAGCCGTTGTTGTTCATGATGACCTTTTTCGGGTCTACCGTCTCGTAGACTTCCGCGGCTTCCGGCTGGTCGTTCTCTGCTTTGGCAAGCTTGGTCATGTCGTCCTCTATTGCTTGGTGGTCGGGGTTTCGTGGGTAGCTTCCGGCGTCGGCTGAACTTGCGCGATCAGATCGAGGACCGGTTCCGGCAGCAGATGCACCCTGCCTTCCCTCTTGGCGTTGTGGTGCATGAAGAGGATGCGGCGGGCCAGTTCGAGATTGGATGGATCGCCCGTGAGGACGGCCCCATACGAGGGTGAAACGCTTCGGTTTGCGGTCGCGTCGGTCAGAAGGCTTTGGAGAGTGCTGACAGCCCGGAGGTAGGCCCCCATGTCGATTTCGCGGCCTTGGGCCATCAAAATTTCGGTGGCAGAGCACCACGTTGCCAAGCTGGCAGCACGACGGGCGATCAACCGACCGGCTTCCGAACCGTCTGCCTCGTTGATCAGAGCTGCGAGGGTGTCCCTGTGGGTCTCGATCAGGCTGCGCACTTCGGTCTTCGGCGCCGCGGTCATCAGAGTTTGCCCTTGTC
Organism: Mesorhizobium sp. WSM4815; assembly: GCF_055811575.1. Lineage (NCBI taxonomy): Bacteria > Pseudomonadati > Pseudomonadota > Alphaproteobacteria > Hyphomicrobiales > Phyllobacteriaceae > Mesorhizobium > Mesorhizobium sp. WSM4815. The sequence continues at coordinate 81,841 of NZ_JBVVQS010000081.1, forward strand.
GATGAGCGCTTGGGCTCGCTTCTCGGCTTCGTCAACATCGGCGAGCAGGATGCGCTCGACGCGAGTACCGTTCGGGCGGCAGAGCCAGCCACGAATGCGCGGGCCGCCTACCTCCTTCGAGGTGAAGTACACCAGCGCTTTGCCACCGCAGATCGGGATGTTCTGGTTGATTGCCGGTGTGTCAGCGGTCATTGGCTGCGTTCTCCTGCTCAACGGTCTTGCGCCATGCGTCGAACTGTTCCCGCTCGTCTGGCGACAACCCATCCCTGCCTACACCTACGGCCTTGTCCGCCGGTGAGAGCATGCGGTCGACGTTCGCTTGGAACACCTCGCCCCACACTGTCTGTGCGTCCTTCACGATGCGCTTCAGGCCAAGGCTTTCGAGCAGGCGCCGCAGCGAGTTGCTGGCGCGCTGGTAGGCATCGAGGTCTTGGGCACTGATCAGCCCTGCCATGGCAAAGGAAGCCTCCAGGCGCTCCAGTTCGACACTGAGAGTTGCCGCACGTCGCACGATCGATCGTTGCGCCTGGGTGAGGTTCTCTGTCCCGCCCAGATCTTCCTCATGAGCGGCGATCAGATCGCGAAGCCGGCGCACCCAGGTCGAGCGGCCGTCAGCATCAGGGACGATGGCAGACCCGTTGGTTACCCGGCTGCGAGCCGTGCCCTTTCCTCGGGCTTTCTCTATGCTATCTGCCTGCATTTTGTTGCCCTATTGTTGCCCTGCGCAAATCACTTGCCAGAAGTATCACGACAGAACCCTTGAAATGCAAGGGTTTAAGGCACTACGATCAACCGGTTGTTAGCCGGTTTGCTCTAATGTGCGCTGATTTTTGGGATAAACGCCGCCAAGAAAAGGTGGAGGCAGATCATCCGTGCGTCCGGCCAGGAATTCGGGCCATTTTCAGCCCAATTTGCTGCTGCTCTCACTATCGGGACATTGCGGGACATTGCGGGACAATGTCCCGGTACGTCACGGCTGGAAGGCGGGACAGGACGGGACATATACCTTTAGGTATGTCCCGGCTGTCCCGTCCCGGCCTATCCGAAGCACCGCCACACATGATCGTCATAGAACTCCACCAGCTTGCGCTCCCTGAGTGCGTCTCTCGCCCGTTGGAAGGCCTTTCGTTTTGCCTCGGCGGTATCGTCGGCCGAGTGGCGATAGAAGTGTCCCCGCCAATGCTCGATCAAGACTACGTTGCAGGGAGGCCAGTCCTGTCCGACTTTGAGGAGCCCATGCTCAACGATAGCGTCGTCCAGCGCATTGAGTGCGGCGCGGTTCTTCGCGGACAAAGACGAAGACTTTTCCACTTTCACACCGGCATCGAGTTCAGGAACAAGGCTGTTGCCCGTTGGGGTCATCCGGAAGCCCCATGAGCCGCTGCTGTCGGCATCCTTGTGGCGTTCTACGGTCAACGTGCCGGTGAGCGCGTCCTTGTCGCCCTCCATGCGTAGACGGGTGTCGAAGCTGCCCCAGAAGTGGGTGTGCATTCTTGCCCTGCTGTCGTCCTGCCAGCCGGTATGCGCAACCACGAGCACGGAGGCGCCGGTTTCGCGGAGAATGCGCTGGATGCCGTGCACCCATGCCCGCGCTGTCTTGTCCTCGATCTCGGAACCCTTCATTGAACCGCCGAAGATGTCGATGACAACCAGGCTGAAGTTTCCTCGAATGCTCATGGCAGCGATGAGCGCTGTCACGTCGTCCGCGGCGTCCAGGCAGATTTCTTGCGGATAGAGAAAGGCCCGGCGATCTTCCTCAGAAACGTTGTGGTGCTGATACCATGCCGGGATGCGAAGCCTGCCGACACCGTTGGCGCCTTCGGTGGCCACGAACAACACGCCGCCACCGCACACTGCATTGCCCTGCCAGTCGTGGCCGGTATCGACGGAAAGGCCGATGTCGATCGCCAGGAAGGACTTGAACGAGTTCGACTTGCCGAACATCAAGGCCGTGCTGCGCTTCTGAATTAAGCCTTCAACAAGCCAATCGGGTTCCGGCATCGCTTCCATTTCGGCGTAGTTGAGTAGGTGCAGCCCGGGCCGGCTCGGCGGCCTGCCGTCATAATCGACGCCGCGGTAGGGATCGTCCAAGCGGTCCATCAATAGCTCCTCCTCGCCGCTCGGCGATATTGTTGCGCTGCCTCGGTGAAGTAGAGGGGCACGGCCGGCGCCGGGTGCGGCCTATCCCTACCCGCCCATTCGGCAAGCAGCGTCGCAGCGCCGTCCTGCAGCCCGTCGAGCAGGCGGCAGTGGTAGCCGTGGTCATCGAGACGAAATTGCGCGTCGAGCAGGCACGTGCGAGCGACGCGGACAGCCGCCACGACATCACCGGGTACGGGCTCATTCATCATGAACATGCCCTCCCGTAGGCCAGCCTGGCCGTCGTCAGCGCTACCGCGATCGACATCGGGCAGCGCCGGAGGATTCGAGCCGCTTGCAGGCGGGTGAGGCTTTCGATAATGTCGCCGGTATCGAGTGCTGCCCCGCTCTTCGATATTTCCAGCGAGCCGACCTTTGCCGAGGTCGGCTTTCGCATCTCAGGAGACATCGGCGCCTCCCGGAAGATCCGACTCGCGGATCACCGCAACAGCCTCGGCCGCGCTGATCTTGAATCTTTCACGGAGGAGCGGAACTATTGACCGACGCAGTCGCTCGTCAGGCTGGCGTTGGCGCCACTCCATTACAGCGTCGATCATCTCTGGACTGGGCGTGAAGGACATAGTCATGCCGCCGCCTTGTCACGCTGATCGACGCGGGATTTAATCCAGGCGTCGATTTCTGATTCAAGGAAGGCGCGGCGCCGCGGTGAGAGAAAGACCGGCTTGGGAAAGCGATCTTCCTTGATCAGCCGATCGATGTAGTTGCGGCTGTAGGTAATTCCCTTGGCGGGCAGTTCGTTGAGGGGGATAAGAGGCATGGTGTTGGCCCTTGTGTGGTGTGTAGACCACTCCAAGGTCGCCGATCCGCCGAGGCACAAAAACTCGGCATAAAACGATAATTATATGCCCTGTTTTATGGCCTCTCGGTACTGCTTCCGCAGCAGGTTTTCGGTGGAACTTGGCAGCGGCCGTTTTGCGTCAGGGTGGGCCTCTGCAAACCAATTCAGAATCGCCCTCACCTCACCCGCCAAGCTGTCAAGCGTCTCGCCTGCCTCGCGCCGCCGCTCGAACTCGCGGATGATATATGTCCGGCCCTTTTCTGGCGCTCCAGGCAATCCAGTTTCGAGGATCTGCGGTGCCGCCTTGTGCTGCGGATCGATTAGGTCGGCCAAGGCCAGTTCAAGGCTACCCCCTTCAATCTCCTTTTTCGCCGCAACCTCGGCAGATGACCAGTATGCCGTCCAGTTCGGGCCGCTGTCCTTGAAGCCGACGTCATCCGGTTGAATGGGCGCCTTCCATTCCCGCTCGATCTCGTCACCGAAGAGGTTGCGGCTCTTTACGGTGCCTCCTACCGCAGTCCAGTCGTCAAGCAGTTCCTCGGCCTCGGCCTTCGGAAGCTTGGTGACCAGTGCCACTCGGACAACAGCCTGGGTAAGAGAAATCCACTGCTCGGCCATCACGCCCTCGCCTGCAGAGCGACAACGTTGTTGCCCTTCTGGCGGCCCGTCAGGGCAGCAAGGGCGCCCTCCCAGCGCGTCAAAGCATCCCGCTTGACCTTGAGCCGATCAGACTGGTTGTACGTCCTGACGAGCGCCGTTGGCACATGCCCGATGACAGCCTCGGCAACTTCGTCCATCACGTCGAGCTCGGACAACCGGGTGCGAACCGTTCGGCGGATGTCGTGGTTGACCCATGCCGGCGGATTGGCGTTGGGATCTTCATCCCGCAGGGCAGCGAGCATGGCTGCATCGATCCGCATCTTGACCTTGTGGCCGATCGTCACCGGATGCTGTCCGTCGAGCGAGCACAGCCAGTTGCACTTTTTGAACCGCGGCAACTTGCTAATGATCTCGATTGCCTCGTCGGTGAGCGGAACGACATGATCGCGGCCGGACTTGAAGCGCGCAGCCGGTACCGTCAACATTTTGCGGTCCAGGTCGATCTCAGACCACGACGCCTGCGCAATGTCATTGAGCCGCTGGCCGGTCAGCAGCAGCAGCCGGTACACGCTGGCCTCAACAGAGCCCAAACCCTTCGTCGTGCCGGCGGTGACCGTCCAGAGCGCGTTGATCTCGGCATCGGTCAGCACCCTCTCCCGCGATGCCTTCTCGCCTATCGTGGTGCGGACCTTCTTAGCGCGAAACGGCGTGACCTCGATTACCTCGTCATCAACGCACCACGAAAAGAACGTCCCGATTTTCTGGGCCATATTCAGCGCCTGCCGTTGCTTGCCGCGCTTGTTGATCTTCTCCAGCACGGCCATCACGTCGGCGCTGCGAATGTCTCCTACGGCCTTCCCTTGCCACGCTGGCAGACATTCGCGGTTGAAGTCGCGTTCGTCCTCATCGGCCTTGCGGATGCCATCACGGCGCCGTGCCTTGATGAACCGGTCAAGGATGGTCTCAAAAGACTTGTCGCGCTTCTCGGCCGCCGCACGTGTAGCCGCCTCGCGCTCCTCCTCGGCCTGCACCCTTGGGTCGATGCCTCTATCGATGAGCGCTGCCCACTGCCTCGCCTTGGTGCGAGCCGCTTCGAGCGACATGACGTCGTATTCTCCGAGCGCCCGCCTGGCGGGCTGGGCTGCACCACCGAATCGGGCGATGTAGACGAAGCTGACTTGTCCGGCCTTAAGCTTCGAACCGTTCGCAGGTGCCTTGTCGGTCACGCGGACCCCCATGCTCGGGACCTGGGCATCCATGATCACGTAACGCTTGCCAGGCGCGGCCGGCTTCAAAGCCTTCAGTCGGTTATCGGTCAGGTTCTCGCGGGGCATATCGTCCTCGGGGCAACATTGGGGCAACAGGTTTCGTCTGCTGCTTATGTTGCCCTAGTGTGCGCTAATGCGCAATAGCAAAAGCGTAATTCCTTTGTTTACAAGGGGTACAGCAACCTCGATCAACCGGTAGTGAGCGCTAGTTGGCGCTGCATAGAGCGGCTGTTAACCGGTTGGTCGCTGGTTCGAATCCGGCCCGGGGAGCCATCGTCTTTTCTACGCTATGGCGCGCAGGAGCCCTCTGAACGCCCAGTAACGCTATGCGAGGCTGCGAGGATCTAAGTCGCGGTCGAATACTTTAGCCTTTGGCGGTGGCCAGGTTGGTGCTGAGCTCGAAGGCCAGTGTCGCGCCGGCCGATTAGACGGCATAATTGGCACGAAGTTAGAAATCACATTGATAAATGGTCGGCCGCCCCCTTATCCCCTGTATCGGAGAGCGTCGACCAGAAGCGTGAAGGCGGCAGTATGCTGCCGCCGGCTTGGATAATAGAGGTGGTAGCCCGAATATGGCGGGCACCAGTCTTCCAGCACCCGGACCAGGCGGCCGTCCGCAACATGCTGGGATATCTGGTTTTCGAACGTGTACACCAAACACAAGCCATCGACTGCGGCATGCAAGAGCATCTCGCTGTCGTTGAAAATAACCGGTCCATTGACCCGGACCTCAAGTTCGACGCCGTCCTGTTCGAACTCCCAGGCATAAAGGCCGCCCCCGGTGTTCTGGCGATAGCTTGCGCATCGGTGTTCGCTCAAGTCGCGGGGTGTCTGCGGGGCGGGATGATTGGCAAAGTAGACCGGGGATCCCACGACGGCCATCCTGACGTCTGGGCTGATCCGGACCGCAACCATGTCCTTTTGCACCTGTTCACCCATGCGGATACCGGCGTCGAAGCGCTCTGCGACAATGTCGGTGAGACCTTCATCGACATGGACCTCAACCGTGATGTCGGGATAATTCTGCAGCAGTTTCGACAATACCGGCCACAGGACAGTTTGGGCGGCATGCCGGAACGTGGTGATGCGGATCGTGCCTGCAGGCTTGTCGCGAAGCGCCGTGAGCGCAGCAATTTCACTGTCGATATGGTCGAATGCCGGCCGCAGGCTGATAAGCAGCCTTTCGCATGCCTCGGTCAGCGACAGGCTGCGCGTCGTTCGCGAGATCAACCGCACACCGATCCGTTGTTCGAGCATGCGCACCGCATAGCTGAGCGCGGATTGGGAGAGGCCGAGCTTTGCGGCCGCGCGTGTAAAACTCCCCTCCTCGGCAACCGCGATAAACACAGCCCATTCGCTGAAGTCGCCTCTTCTCACCTATAAACCTCATTTCTATATCCATGAGGATTATGGCGGATAATCAGCATGCCTGTCTCGACATATTTATGCTCCGCGCAGCCTCGCCGGCACGAGCCAGCATTCGGGACTGCCTGGTACCGCGCGGATTCCGAACGCCCCGATGGCAGCCGAGCGCCGACAGGACGGTTATCTGCCTCGCTCGCTGCCGGAACAACAAGCAGCGAGCAGAAGCGGTCTGGGGTAAAAACGGCTACGTCAGATTGAACGGCAATTGACGCAGCGGTTTTCCCGTGAGCCGTGCTATGGCGTTGGCAAATGCCGGCGCCAATGGCGGCAAGCCGGGCTCGCCCATGCCCGTGGGCGGTTCGGGGCTAGCCACGATGTGAATGTCGAATTCCGGCACGTCCGTGATGCGCGCAACCGTATAGTCACTGAAGTTGCTTTGCTCGACGACGCCGTCCTTGAGCGTTATTGCAGAGCCTGCCAGGCACATCGACAAGCCCATGATCGCCGCGCCCTGTACCTGCGCCTCCACGGTCAGAGGGTTGACGGCCAGATTGCAGTGAACCCCGGCCGTGACCCGATGCAGTTTAGGCTGTCCATCGGCAACAGAGGCTTCCACCACGTAAGCGACCACTGAGCTGAAGGACTCGTGCACCGCCACACCCCAGGCCCGCCCCTCGGACAATTGCGTCTTGCCGTACCCGCTCTTGTCAACGGCCAGTTGCAATGCGTCACGATGGCGGATGTGCTGGTCGCCGAAGAGCTGCATGCGGTAGGCTACAGGGTCTTGCTCGGTTGCACGCGCTATATCGTCGAGCAGGGTTTCCATCACATAAGCCGTATGGGTGGAGCCGACGCTGCGCCACCACAGAACCGGCACGTTGTCCTTGGGATGATGCACGGTCAGCCGCATTGGAAGCGGATAGGGAGCCCGCATGCCCTCCGTCGTGGCGGCGTCGATCCCGTTCTTCACCATGAACTGCTCGAACACGGTTCCGGTAAGTATGGACTGGCCGACGATGCTGTGATCCCAGGCCAGGACCTTGCCCTTTTTGTCAAAGCCGATGCGGGCGCGGTGCAGGTGCAATGGACGGTAGTAGCCGCCCCTCATATCGTCCTCGCGGCTCCAAAGCGTACGGATCGGTGCATTCAGCCCCGCCGACCTGGCGGCCTTGGCTATTTCGCAGGCCTCGACCACGGTGTCGGAGGTGCTGGAAAAGCGCCGACCGAAGCCGCCGCCCGACATCTGCACGTTAAGCACGACCTGTTCCGGCTTGAGGCCGAGCGCGGCTGCGGCAGCGGCGGCATCGGGTCCGGCACTTTGGCTTCCCATCCAGATCTCGGCACGATCATCGGTAAGCCGTACCGTGCAGTTCAGCGGTTCCATCGCCGCGTGGGCGAGATACGGGAACACGAACTCAGCTTCCAGCTTCAGCGGCGCCGTTTCCAATGGCACCATGTCGGAATCGAACTGGCGCGGGCCGGGGCGAGTGGCCATCTCGCGATAGTGCGCGAGTTGCCGTTCGCTATCGACCTTTTCGACGGCAGATGTGTCCCACTCCACCTTGAGGGCATCGCGGCCCTGAGACGCCTGCCAATATCCGTCGGCCACGACGGCCACGCCCTCGGCACCGCGATCCAGCGGCACGCGCAGGACGGCCTTCACGCCCTTGACCGCCCGGGCTGCGCTGTCGTCCAGGGTGGCTATCTTGGCTCCGAAGACGGGAGGACGAGCCACCACGGCCGTCAACTGTCCCGGCAGCTTGAAGTCGATGCCAAAACTCTGTTGGCCGCTGCTCTTGGCTTGAGCGTCCAAACGCCGGGTGGGCTGGCCGATGATGCGGAAATACTTGGGATCCTTCAGCGCAATCTTCTGCGGCACCGGCAAGGCCATGGCCGCCTCGGCAAGCTCTCCATAACCGAGCTTGCGGCCATCGGAGGCCAGAACCGCGCCGGCCTCGGTTCGCAGAGTGGACACATCCACATTCCAGCGGGTCGCAGCGGCCGCCAGCAGCATGGCGCGAACACGAGCACCTAGTTCGCGATACTGCGTAAAGCTGTTCTTGATTGTATTCGAACCGCCGGTAAGGTGCATGCCGAAGAGCGGATCGACATAGGCGATGTCATTGGTGCCGAGTTGGCTGCGCACCAGGTTCCAGTCCGCATCGAGTTCTTCGGCAAGGATCATGGGCAATGCCGTTTGGACGCCTTGACCGAACTCCAGCCGGTTGATCGTGACCGTAACCTCTCCATTGGGCGCGATGTGGACAAATGCAGAGGGCTGCTCGGTCGGCTTCAGACTGGCTGCCGCCTCATCGGCCTCGGACGACTGCGCGACTGCCAAATCAGGGAAAATGCCGACAGCCAGGCCGAGGGTCCCCGCCAGCTTGAGAAAGCTGCGGCGTGGCATCGCCTGGACCGTCGTTGAACGGCCCCGTTCCATGATGTGTTGCAGCGCACGCGGCAGCTCTTTGTTATCCATGTTGGGGAACATATGCGTCTCCTTCAGACGAGGCTGCTGGCGGCGTCGGCTATAGCGGCGCGGATACGGGCATAGGTTCCACAGCGGCAGATGTTTCCGGCCATGGCGGAGTCGATCTCTTCGGCGGTCGGCTGCGCTCCGGGCGACAGCGACGCGAGCAAGGCCGTCGCGCTCATGATCTGGCCGCTCTGACAGTAGCCGCATTGTGCCACGTCGTGCCTGACCCATGCAGCGTGGACAGCCGCGCCGACACGGTCGGTGCCGTCGGTTGTCTTTTCAATCGTGGTGATCTTGCCGCTTTCAACGGCGGAAACCGGTGTGCTGCACGAGCGGATTGCCTCGCCATCCAGATGCACCGTACAGGCGCCACAGAGCGCTGCGCCGCAGCCGAATTTGGTGCCGCTCATTCCGAGCGTGTCACGCAGGACCCAAAGGATCGGGGTTTCGGGGTCAACGTCAATCTCGTGCTCTCGCCCGTTGATATTCAGTGAGATCATGGCCGGTAGGTTCTCCTGGGTTGCTCCACCCGAACAGGTTTCCCAAGCGGCCTGGGGCTTCCCGGCCGACTGAGACATTGGCAATCTGGTGGCTAGCGCTAAAGCTAGCTCGCCGGGCGATGCTGGATTAGACTGCGCAATTTGCATGACCTTAGAAACATGGTTTCTGAATGCGTCACACAGGCGAGGCACGTCCGCGTTTGCGCGGTCAGCGCCGGCATTGCCGTTCACGGGGATCGAAAAGCAGTAGATGCGCCAGTTGCGGCGAACGGCCCTGAAAAGGACTGCTGCTTCCGCTTCGGAAGATCAACACCTAGGCCGCCAAACGTTCAGCGCTGTGCATAAACCCGGCTAGAGTGGATTGAATCGAACGCTTGGTACCCGCCCGAGACCGTCCTCACAGATCGGGGAAGAGCGGCGCGGCCCTGCTCGTTGCAGACGTTCGGAAGGTCGCCATAGGTGGGAGGCGGCCGTTGCCGCGAGGTAGTTGCTGCCTGCCCGAGCCGGGACCTAGACAGCCATCAAGGCTTCCAGATGTCATTCCACTACCCGAGCGGTTTCGACATCGATTTCGTCGTGAATTTTCTCATCATGACGGAAACTGATCCAGCTGATCGGAATGGAGGCGAGATAAAGGACAGTCAGAACAACCAGAAACTCGCTGGGATAGAGCACGAGGGCCGCAACTAGCCCTGCGACTGCTAAGAACAACGCAATCATCATCCACTTGGGGACTTGGCAAGCCCACTTCTTCCCGGAAAAAGTCGGGATCGTCGAAACCATCAAGAAAGCGATCAGAGCTGCGTGCAGCCCCGCAATCTGAACAGTTGCAGGCGTCGGCGGAGCCAGCGATATGGGCAACAAAACCGTTAGGGCAGCGGCCGGTGTCGGCATCCCAGTGAAATACGCTTTCTGCCATGCCGCTGCTGCCGAATTTGACTGCGCATTGAAACGCGCCAGGCGCGCGGCCGAAGCAAGAGCGAATGCCATTAGGCACAGGCTGAACGGGCCGGTCATCAATTCCTCGCCCCAAAAGAAAAGCAGGACGATCGGCGCTACGCCGAAGCTAAGAAAATCCGCAAGACTGTCAAATTCGGCTCCGAACTGTGACGACGCATGCAATCGCCTCGCCAGACGGCCATCAAGACCGTCGAGCACTGCTGCCACGACGATCGCCAACAGTGCGAATTCGAACTCGTTTTCGATCGAGAAGCGAACGGAAGCCAAGCCCGAGCAAAGCGCCAACGCTGTTATGGCATTGGGTATCTGCTGGACAAGTCGAGAATGTGTTTTGTGGCCATCCGATAGCGTGTTCTTGCTGTCGTTCAATGCCGCGTCGGCCGACTTGCGTTCATTCGCCATTGTCGATCTTCCTTTTTCTCTGCCATCCCCTGCTATTCGCTCGAGATTGGTTCCGGACCTGCGACGCAGCCAATGCCGCCCTCGCAAATATTCGGACGCGAGTTCGTCAGCGTAACCTGGAGGTCAAGCCGCTGGCGACCCTTTTGAATCGTTGGATCGACGGAGTGCCAAGCGGGACGATTGGAGAACAATCCGAGGATATCGTCTGTTACGAACTGAAGCTGCGATGTAAGGCTGTGAAGGAGGGAGCTTTCGTATCGAGCCGATATTTCGGATGGTCGGTAACCCATCAACTCCAACAGCGTTGGCGCTATCGCAAAATGAGTGGCCATGTTCGGATATTGCGTGGCGACTTTCTCAAAGCGGGCCCGAAGCTCCTCATCCCCGGTTGAAACCAACATTGGAACTATGGCTTCGTTCGGGTCTACATTCGTATATGAACTGCAGTGGGTGAGACGGCCGACGCTGAAATTTTGTCCGTGGTCCGACGTGTAAATCATCGTTGCGTCACTCCAGTCGGCCCCATCGATCAAACGGGACAAAGTGCGGTCTGTCGACCAGCGCACCGCGTTTACATAGGATTGAAGCGTCCCTGAGATGCCGGCGTCGGATGCAAACTCCGCAGGCGACCCGTCACTGTATGGAAAATGCGCGCCATTCTTGTTTGCGTATATAAAAACAGGATCGCCGACGCTCATTTCCTTGAGCACGATATTAACGAGTTCATCGTCGAGATCATGCGTTCGAATTGCATTGTCCAACTTGTAGAATCGGTCGATCGAAATCGCTTCGGCGGGCGTCATGTAGTTTTGCAGTTTGCCATAGACGGTGACGAAACCTGCCTGGGCGTCTATGAACACGGTGCGATAACCTGCCCTCTTTGCATACTGCCAAACTGTCGGGCTCGCCTTGACTGACTGGATTAGATCTCGAGGATAGGCCATAAAGCGAAGCAATGCGTTCGATTGAAGAGAGCAATTCGAGCCGGACACAGCGGGGCCAAAATCAATCAATCGGCTTCTGAGTTCGGCCAGTTGCGGAGTGACGGGGTTACGCGGCTCAAGACTTACGAAGTCGGACCGAATGCTTTCGTCGACCAGCAGCACGATAGCCCGCGCCTGTTTTCGTTCCGGCGTCATGGATACGATTTCCCGCTCCGGGAACGTTCCACTGTTCAACTTGTAAGCTGCGATCGCTGCCAGGGACAGCGGCGAGAACTGCTTTGGCAACGCTTCTGAACCTTTGCCCTCTCGATAAATAACCACGCCCGCAATGAGGACGATCGGCAACATGGGCACTAGTGGTGACCAGTATCTGGTCTTGCGTGTCGCCAGTGGCGGAAGGGAGGGGGGCATGGCGATTGCGACAACACCCAATATCGCGACAGCGACCGACCACCAAATCGCGTTGGAATAAAATTCGGACGCCCTGTGAGCCTCGTGACGGACCGTCCAGAAATTGAGAACGTCGAAGATGAAGAACTCGGACCCTTGGACAAGGTAATAGCCATAGGCTGCGGCGCTTGATATCGCGAGGGGGACGGCCCACAGGAGCCGAATGATCCAGTTGGGATGAAAGGCAGCGGCCAACACTGCCAACACAGAGATGACCCAGATGATGCTGAAGATCATCAAGGTCAGCTGGCGCTGATCGTCAATGAGCAAACGGATGCGATCGATAAAGCCATGATTGGTGAGGAGGATCACTGCGAGCAGCAACGCGCATTTCAGGGCAAGAAGTGCCCCCCTTGTCGCATTGACACCGCCTTGCCTCCCCATTCCCTCCCCCCTTCCCTGTCGCCCAGCATTGGCCACGCTTTGGGGTGTTCAGGCGGGGAGTCTATCGTCGGCTAAGTTTTCGGGAAGTTCACAATATGACAGATAGATGACGTTGTCGGACAGCAGAAAGGCGGTGCCTATAAGCCATGCACCAAGCAAAGGGAGTAGAAGCAGGCCTAGCATCAGCCCGATGGGGAACAGGATTCCTGCGCGACGTCCTCGGACGCCTCTCTGACGGACCACGTGCGGACGGAATCATGTAGGCGAAGACATTACGGTTCAAAGTCTGGAACGAAGCAGGCGTGCGCGGCGTCGAACACCGCTCACCTTCGAAAAGCACCTGGCCATGTTGGGGTGGACGTCAGAACAAACCGGGTCCGTTGCCGCAGGTCGCAGAGACTGCACGTGTGCTCAGGGTTGGAGGCCGGCGCATTGCGGAAGATGGCTCGCCACTTTCCGATGGCGGGCGGATTCGAAAACGATGCCCGCATTCCGGGATGCAAATTCGAGCCTACTGCGACAAGGACTTCAGGTATGCGACAATATTCTGTCGGTCCTCAGGCTTGGACACGCCCATCGTCATCGTCGTTTTCGGAACAACCTCGCGGGGCGCCGCTAGAAACCGGTCGAGCGTTGCCTCGTCCCATACCAATCCGGAGGACTTCAGGGCTTCCGAATAACGGAACCCCTCCATAGATCCGGCGGGCCGTCCGACAATGCCGCCGAGGCCGGGGCCGGCTTTTCTCTGGTCGGCGGTTGAATGACATCCTGAGCAGCGTTGAAACGCTCTTTGCCCCAGCGCAGCATCTCCCTCCGCAAAGGCAGGGACAAATACCGACAGAAGGGCCAAGGCAGAGGACGCGACGCTGAGCAGAATTCTTTTCACGCTAATTGTTCCCGAATTGGACGGCCAAAAAAAAGCCCGACCGGAAAAGCAGTGAAGAGATGATCCGACTTCGATTTGCTCGGGCTTCTATCTGGCGACGATAACCTCTGTGCCAAAGCCGGATTAGCTGGCGTTCGTTGCATAAGCCCAGAAGTGCGATTTCTAAGTACGCGGTTCCGATCGGCGAGCACGCCGCCCCAAATCGGCGAGCGCGCGCAGGAAAAGCCCCTCGAACAAACAACGTTGGAAGGGAAACCCCCGGAGGCATAGGCGGGCCCGGCGAACTTCCGCGATCACGCCATAACCGATCTGGCGAACTTTGCTACGCTTCCTGCGTGGCGAACCCCAACGCCGCCTGGCCGGCGCCAACCTAGGCAACCCCACCTCCCCCGCTCCCTGCGGCGCCGGCCATCTTTTCGCCAATGCATGTCGCGCAAAAGCACGCCCTCGGGCTGGAACCGAGGGCGCGCAGCGGTTTTGCAAGACGGCATGCATACTTTCAAAAACCCTAAGCGAGCCGCATGCGTCGCATGGGTCCATTCCAACGCGACGCGCTTTAGGCAGCTACATCGGTTACGCCGTCACGCCACCGCGACCGGTTTTCTGTGCCGTCATCCAGGGCATAGCTGCAGAGGCGTCCTCGAGTATTTTGGCCGATCTCGCGAAGCCGGCGAAAGCCTCGCGTGCAACGGTAATGGGAACCTGGCCATCATAGGCGCGCTGGCAGGCGCGGAACGCCGTGTCAAAGATTGGCCCTCTGCGATTGTTCGGCCATTCCTGCAGGAACTCGAAAGCATCGGCCAAGCTTTCGATTTCCTCCACCATGAACTCCCCTTTCCTGACGAAAACAGGCCGGTCGAAAGTCCTGTCGTTCATTACAACCTCCATTCAACTGAACGAGTGTTTGAGCTTCCACGAGAGCCGTGAGCGACGGCTGCGGAAAATATGTGAAGCGCATTTTTTGCTGTCAAGGAACGGCCAATTCGGGACTGAAGCAAACCTCGAGTTCGGTTTCATCGGGAGCGATGGCGTGCAGACCGTCCTCGGCTGCGGTTTGCAGCGGCTCAGTCCGGCGCGCCTGGCCGCGGCTTCGGCGCCGCCCGGTCAATTCGCCTGGAACAAAACATTCCAGAGGTGGTTTTCCCCATGAAGGGACAGACTTTTCGAAGGAGACGTCTCGTGAAAAAAGTTCTGATCACCAGTATGCTGGCCATAGGCGTTGGCTGTGGCGCAGCATTCGCTCAGGAACAGCAGCCTGCCCAAAGCCAGTCCGGCACCGACTGCCCGGCCGGCTCGGCCGGTTGCCCGGAAGGTGCGATGGGCGAACAGGGTAAGGCCGGCGCCACCACCGAGCAGCAGACTCAAGGCGAGGCCGGCGCCACAACCGAGCAACAGGCTCAGGACAAGGCCAAGACCCAGACCGAGCAGCAAACCCAGGGCGAGGCCGGCGCCACAACCGAGCAACAGGCGCAGGACAAGGCCAAGACCCAGACCGAGCAGCAGACCCAGGGCGAGGCTGGCGCCACGACCGAGCAACAGGCGCAGGACAAGGCCAAGACCCAGACCGAGCAGCAGACCCAGGGCGAGGCCGGTACCACCACCGAGCAGCAGACTCAGGGCACTACTCAGTCACAGGATGAGACGGAGACCGGCGCGATCAGCAATGTGACCGTTGAGCAGAAAACGCAAGTCACCCAGATCCTCAAGGAGGAAAAGGTCGAACCGGTTGCCGACGTCGACTTTGACATCTCAGTCGGTGTCGAGGTTCCGCGGCAGAGGGTTGAACTGCGTCCTCTGCCACGGCGAATCATCGAGATCGTCCCGGCTTACGAAGAGTACCAGTATTTCGTGTTGGCCGATGGCCGTATCGTCATCGTCGACCCGGATACATTCAAGATCGTCCTTATTCTGACCTGACGCCCTAGTTCGGGGTAATCGAGGGGTCCGCTGCCCCCACGGCGGACCCCTCGTCTGCATCGACAAGTCTCTGCCACCGAAGGCACGGCTATTACGCCTGTTCAAACTGACAGGCTTTCTGCGTGTCGAGGTTCCTTCCAGCCGCTTCCCACCAGGATTACATCTGGACGGCGTCCTCCCTGCTCAAAAGGCCTGAGCTAGGACTTCGGTCTGGCCGCTTGCCGACCATGGGCTGGCCCAGGCAGTGCTTTGGTCCGGGACCGCTATGGCAAAAGCCTGAAATGGGGGAGTTTGTAGGAACCGAGCTCCTGCTGGCGTCGTTGCGATGCGGACACCGTGACAGGAGGCTGCAATGGACCCCAGCATTCACCAGGCACGTTGGCTGCTTTTTCCGATATTTGGCCTGGTGTTCGGGGTTGCAGCCGTTGGGCTTTTCATCGGCTGATGAGGTCCACCGATGAAGGCAACGCACTCGCGCAGTCATGAGTCCCTTCCTGCGCCAGCGAGACCCACCGGTTCTCCCCCTTGAGACTGGTGGGGTCTTGACACAGCCCGATGATGGCGAAAGCCTGATAAAGAAGATTGGCTTGGGCGAAGGATCGACTTGGGCGAATTCGAAATAGGCAGAGATGCAACATAGGGCGTGACGGTAAAAGGATATTCTGGCGTGCTATTGGCAAATTCATTGATCACAGACGCAATACGGCCGCAGCGCCCGAAGCATTGTGAGACAAGAGTTCTCGCCGGTGCGCGGCCTGCCCGGCCTCAATCGCAGCGCAGTCTCAAATCTCTTCGAGGGCTTCGCGTCGCCATCTGCCTGAGCGCATCGGCCTTGGTTCTCGTCGTCAGCCCCTACCGTGTGGCACAGGACGGCCTGTCCCTGACGCTAAGCCCACAGGCCGCCTGGGCACAAGGGAACTCTGGGAACGCTGGGAACTCAGACTCCGGCAACTCTGATTCCGGCAATTCCGGCTCCGGCAACTCCGGCTCCGGCAACTCCGGCTCCGGCAACACTGGCTCCGGCAACACTGGCTCCGGCAACTCTGGCTCCGGCAACTCAGGAGACACTGAAAGCCCCGGCAACTCTGGAAACGCTCCTGGAAATGCCACAGACCCTGGAAATGCCACAGACCCTGGAAATGCCGCAGCCCCACAGGCCACGGACCCGAACGGCAATGCGAACGAAGCAAAAGCACTGAACGTCACGCCGCCGACAAATCCGGCTACCGCGCTAAATCCTGGCAACAAGCCCAAAACATATATCAACGCGACCACTGGAGACCGGGTCGAGGTGCGCGGGGCAAGCGTGGGTGTGGTGCATTCCAACGGGCTGAGCGAGCGCATCGACGGCGGCCATTATGAGATGCGCGATGCCATGGGCCGCACCATCATTCGGCGGCAGGCAAAGAACTCCGATCGGCCAAGACTGCTCCGGATGATCGAGTGATGGCGCGTTCCACTGGCCGCAAGGCTGTCTTGCTTCATGCAGGATGGTCGACAGGCGGATGCTGATGCTCGGTCGCGTCGCGCAATGTCATCGCGGCTTCGGTCCGGTTGCTCACGTTGAGCTTGGCCAGAATCCGCGTCATGTGATGCTTTATGGTTTTCTCGTGCAGGTTCAGCTGAAGACCGATCCGCTTGTTGCTCAATCCCGCGGCAACGAGCGTCAGGATCTCTCTTTCACGACTGGTGAGTTCGGCCAGCACGTCGGGTTTCTCGATCGCGGTTGATTGG
Organism: Mesorhizobium sp. WSM4815; assembly: GCF_055811575.1. Taxonomy (NCBI): domain Bacteria; kingdom Pseudomonadati; phylum Pseudomonadota; class Alphaproteobacteria; order Hyphomicrobiales; family Phyllobacteriaceae; genus Mesorhizobium; species Mesorhizobium sp. WSM4815. The sequence goes on from NZ_JBVVQS010000081.1 coordinate 98,665, forward strand.
CTCGACAAGTCGACCAACACGCGCGCCGACAATTGCGGGCAAACATACCGCTCGCCCATCGCCACCGTGCGCAGTATGGCGGCCAGGGTTCTCGACCCGACACCTTTTAGGACATAGCCTCTTGCCCCGCTCTGCAAGGCGGTCATGACGTGCTGGTTTTCCTCCGAAACGGTCAGCATCACGATTTTCAGATCCGGGTGCCGCTCCAGGGCCGGCTCGACTGCGCTGAGTCCCCCTCCAGGCACCGAGATGTCCATCAGCAGAATATCGAGCTGCTGGTCTTCCGATATCCGCAAGGCGTCATCTCTACTGCTGCCTTGGGCAACGATCTCGAACCCGCCGATCTGCTCGAGGGTGCGCACAACGCCTTCCCTGAACAGCGGATGGTCGTCGACAATGGCGAGCTTTATGGCCGCTGCCATCACGCCTGTCCTATTTCGACTGTGTTGAGAACCATTTTCACCACCGTGCCGTTCTGTGAAGATGTTACATCAAATTGGCCGCCGAGGCTTTCTACCCGCTCACGCAGCCCGATGAGCCCCAGCCGTTCAGGATGGATGATCTTCGGGTCGAAACCCGGGCCGGTGTCGGAAACCTCGATAGAAACGCGCTCCCCGTCGAAATGTTTCGCGACCGATTGATCGGCACCCCCGGCATGGTGAAAGCCGTTGTTCAGCGCCTCCTGAATGAAGCGAAAGATGCAGATCTTGGCCGCTGGCGACAAGGGTGTGTGGCTCCCGGTCATGGACAGCATCACTTTGACGCCGGTCCGCTCTTCGTGCGCTCGCACGGCAAGCTCGAGGATTTCCGTCAACTCGGCATTCTCGACATGCGGCAGCATAAGACCCTTGCTGACATTCCTGATTTCTCGCATTGCATCGTCCAGATTCGCTTTGACCACCTGCAATTCCCGCGCGCGCGCCGCAGCCGGGGTGGCAGGATCGGCTAGCACGGGGCTGTCAATCCCTAGCGCAGCGAGGGCAACCAGTTGCGCCGGCCCGTCGTGCAGGTCAGCGCCGATCCGCCTGAGGTAACGTTCGTTAAGTGCCGTGGCGCGCTGCGAAGCACGCTGCACCCGCAGCCTCAACATTCTGTTTTGAGCGACCAGATCGGAAAGTTCGGCAATACGCTGCTTCAAGGAGCGGCTCTGCGAACGAATCGTGCGGCTGCCACGAAAAACGATCACCGAAAGCCCGAGGAAAAAAACCGCGGTGACGGCTGCGACATCGAACCAGGTCCGAACGAGTGCCTGCCGGAGATCCTTTTCAAAATCGGTGGCGATCTCGTCGAATTCCAAAACAGCCACGACTTCGCCCGACCACGGCTGAAGCATCGGATTATAGATTTCAAGAAGATGCAGGCTGCTGTCCCTCTCAGCCTGGTTATCATAGTCCCTGTCCAATTCAGCAACCATGTCGCCGGCGAATGCGGCCCGGAGATTGTCGCTGAGTGGAAGGCGCTTCCCGACCAGATTTTTATTGGTCGAATAGAGGATGGTGCCATCGCGGCGCCATAGCTTGAACGATTCGAGCCTTTTGCCGAGCGCGCCTTGTCCCAGCGTTTCATCCAGCGCGTGCGCAACACTCTCGTCCAGCATCTCGCTCCTGCGCATGTCGGGAAGCAGCGGCGCGATGACGCTGTCGACGTAAAGAGCGGTAGAGGCGGCCGAGTTCCGGGTGACCGCAGCTTCGATCTGGCTTGTCACGGACATTCCCACCACGATCATCGCCGACAGCGAGAACAGCCCGCCGGCGAGCAGAAACTGAGTGGCCAGCGACAGTGCATTCCACCGATCGAGCAATCTTGTCGGTCTGTATGGCGCCATATCTCCACCGGCCCGGTCGGCGGCGCGTCGCGCCAGCGGCACGATTCGAGAGAACCAGCCAATTTGTCGTCGAACGACGCTAAGTGACGCCATCTTTGATCTGCACCGATCAATAACAAGGGAACTTAGGGCTTGCAGGCTGGACGAAAACCGCAACCCTGCGGTTTTTTGCGCAAGCGCCACTGCCATGGTTGAGCGAGGCAGCAAATATGAAGCCTCAACCACGTGCTACCGGCACCTGTCGCCCCTGGCAGCGGAGGAAGGTGCTGCGTACTTTCACTTCCGGTCGCGCAATGCTCTCACCGCTTGCGTAAGGGTCATCCGATCGTTGCCGTTCTTTTTGATAAGCCTGCTGACCTGGCTGGGCGAAACGCCATTTTCTCGCGCGAAATGCTCCACCTCGTAATACTGGTCCACCGACAGGCGGTCGCGGTCGAGAAACGATCGATCTTTGTTGTTGTCGTCCATTTCCGTTTTCCCACTGAAGCTCGTTTGAACATTGGACGCAAACGAGGGACCACCCGCCAAATCGAGGAATGGCGGGTGGTCCCTTGTCAGCGCAGGAAGGGACTTAGCTGCGCAGATATCTTCGTCCATCAGCCACATCGTCAAGTCGGTCGTTCGTCAGCTGACGACTATTCCAATTGCCAGGAAGGCAATGGAGACAGCGAAGACCGGTGCAAGTAGCCAGCGGGCTTGGTGAACACTATTCTCCATCGATTCCTCCCGTGACGCACGGCGAGCAACGAGTGCTGGAAGTCGTGGTTCCGGGCCACACGCCATCGTCGCCCTTTGCGCACGACAATTCAGACTTAGGTCCAACGGCACGGCGTCTCTGGTCGGACCGAAGCCCAGCCGCGGAACGTTTGCAGCTGTCTCGTTGTTGAAGGCGAGCTTGGCGCGACGAAGATGCGTCCCAGCGCAAGACAGCTCATTAGGAAGGAAAAACTTATGAGAATGCATCTTTCCACTGCAGCCGCAGGATTTCTGCTGCTGGCAAGTGTCGGCGCCGTGGCTGCCCAGGACGTGATCATCCAGCCCGAACAGGAGACCGTCATCAGGGAGTATGTGAAAAAGCAGCCGCTCGCCTCGGTGAACCTGCTTGGCGTGGAGCTCAATATCGGCTCGGCGCTGCCCGAGACGGTCGAGCTTCATGAGGTTCCCGACGTCCAATATCGCTACGTCGTCGTCGACAATCGGACCGTTCTTGTTGATCCAGGCACACGCAGGATCGTTAAAATCATCGATTGACTGAAATGGCCTGGGGAGGAGAAGCTCGCCGCTTGGACGCGGCGGGCCTTCTTGCCGTTTCGCTGTCGCCTACGGTTCATAGCGCCTACGGTTTCATAGCGCCCATGGTTGATAGCAATTGAAGCGTGCAGTCGGTGCACCCCGAAACCCGCGGCATCGCCCTTTGGGCGGGACGCGTCAGACTTAGGTCCTACGCAAAGGCCCTGCCGAATCGGACCGAAGCCCCGCTAAGGAACGTTTGCGGCTGCCTCAAGTTTGGGTAAGCGAGGCGCTGATGCCGTCCGGCGCAAATGGGCTTACAAGTCACAGACATAAAGGAGGCAGTTATGAGAATGCATCTTTCCACCGCAGCCGCGGGCCTTTTTCTGCTGGCCAGCGTTGGCGCTGTTGCCGCTCAGGACGTGATCATCGCGCCTGAACAGGAGACCGTGATCAGGGAATATGTGAAAAAGCAGCCGCTCGCATCCGTGGAACTCCCTGGGGTGGAACTCAATATCGGTTCAACGATACCCGAGACGGTCGAGCTTCACGAGGTTCCCGACGTCGAGTATCGCTACGTCGTCGTTGACAATCGCACCGTTCTTGTTGATCCCGGCACACGCAAGATCGTCAAGATCATTCAGTGACCTGAACGCGAGGGGAGGAGACGCCCCCCCCGTGGAAAACAGCCGCGGGGGCCAATGAGATGGGCAGGGTGAAAAATGGGAAAAAAAACACTCAATTAGATTAACCCGGCCACGCCGCGCGGGCCCGTTGCGCGCGTGAGGCGGGCGGGG
>NZ_JBVVQS010000081.1:102526-110196 GCF_055811575.1 Mesorhizobium sp. WSM4815
TTCCCCTCGGTCTTTTATCCTTCGGTGGTGTTTCAAAATCCCACTTTTTTTTTTTACCCCGCCACACCAATTTTCTAAAATATATTTCTGTCACCTCACCGGGTGGGGCGCCCCCCCCCGCCGCTTCTAACCGCGGGGCGCGCGACTATGCGATGGGCAGTGTCAGAATGCGAACAATCAGCAGACTTTTCGATTCCCGCGACCAGGCAGCGCGTGCCGTTGCCGCGCTTCAGGCGGCAGGAGTTTCTCAAGAACAGATCAGCGTCATCGGACCTTACGACGACGAAATCAGGGCTGTCCTGCGTGGTCCGGGCGGAGCCGCGCTTGGCGCGGCCGCTGGTCTGTTAATCGGCCTGGGTGCTTTTGAGGCCACGGGCATTGATCCTGTCGGAGCGGTGGCTGGCCTAACCCTCGTCGGTGGGGCCTGCGGCGGCCTTGCGGGTGGGCTTCTCCAGGCATCTGCCGATGTTGCCAAACAGCCGGGTGAGCCGAACGTTGAACAAGGCGTCATTTTTGTGATGGCGCAGGTCAATGAAAATCAGGCCGATACCGCACTGGCAGTGCTGGAAAATCCCGTCCGCGTAACGCAACTCGTGGCCACAGCCGGCTGAGATGCGTCGGATCGCGCCTGACTCCTTCCCGGCTTATCGTCCACGAATAGCATTCAGATCGATTTTCCCGCTGAGCCGTCAGTTTTCGCTCTGACGGTTCACGAGGCGGGAAGCGTCTGCTCGACCAGATTGACGTAGTAGCGCAGCACGGTCGGCACGATCTCGTCATTGAAGACGTAGCGGTCGCCGTGCAGGCCCTCGCCGGGCCCGACATCGCCGACGCCGACCCACGCGTAGCAGCCGCCTGCCGCGCGGATCATGAAGGCGAAATCCTCGCAGCCGAGGCTCGGGCTGAACTCGGTCGTGACGTTCTCGCTGCCGACGGTGGCGGCGGCTGCCGCGATGGCGCGGACCGTGGCGTCAGCCGTGTTGATGAGCGGCGGATAGCCCTTCTTGTAGTCGAGCGTGGCCTTGAGCGCATGGGCTACGGCAATGCCGTGGGCGATCTCGCCGATCAGCTTCTCGCAATGATCGGAATGACCGGGCTCGAAAAACCGGCAGGTGCCTTGCAGCCAGACCTTGCCCGGCACGATGTTGCCGACATTGCCGCCGTGGATCTGGGTGAGGCTGACGACCAGCGCGGTTTGCGGATCGACCGAGCGGCTGACGATGCGCTGAACCGCCTGGACAAAGGCGCCCGCGGCCAGAATCGGGTCGTCGCCGAGCTGCGGCATGGCGGCATGCGCGCCAAAACCCTCGAAGGTCAGCTCGAAATTGTCGACGGCCGCCATCTGTGCTCCAGCGCGAGCGGCGATCGTCCCCTGCTCCAAGCCCGGCCAGTTGTGGACGGCATAGATCGCATCGACCGGGAAGCGCTCGAACAGGCCGTCTTCGATCATGCGCAGGCTGCCGCCCTCGTTTTCTTCGGCTGGCTGGAAGACGAAGTAGACGGTGCCGTCGAAGGCGCGGGATTGGCTGAGCAGGCTGGCCGCGCCGAGCAGCATGGCTGTGTGGCCGTCATGGCCGCAGGCGTGCATCACGCCCTCGTTCCTGGACGCATAGGGCAAGCCGGTCCTCTCGACGACCGGAAGCGCGTCCAGCTCGGCGCGAAGGCCAATGGCGCGTGTGCCCGTGCCGCTCCGCAGCGCGCCGACGACCCCGGTGCCGCCGATCCCCTCATGCACCTCGTCGAGGCCGAAGGCGCGCAGTTTCTCGGCAATGAAACGCGCCGTTTCGTATTCCTTGAATCCGAGTTCGGGATTGCAATGGATGTGGTGCCGCCAGGCTATGATCTCTGGAGTCAGAGCGGCGATCGGGTCATTATGCAGCATGATGCTCTCCTTCCAAGCCGCAAAGGGCGGTTTGGATCACGATTAGAAGGTCGCACAACAGGCGTCTTGAACCAGATTGACCGCTGCAGGGACAAAAGCCGTGGACGCGACAGAGACCAGGAAATACTGGCGCCACCCCAGCTTCCCTGAGCTTGGCCTGTTCAAGGCGCGCTTCACGCAGCATCGCTATGAGCTGCACACGCACCCAACCTATGTGATCGCGCTGATCACCGCTGGCTGCGAACGCATCCGCATCGGACGCCACAAAATTGTCGCTCCGGCAGGCACCATTGCTGTCGTCAATCCCGAGGAGTGGCATGACGGGGAACAGGGTGCGGACGAAGGCTGGGCCTATCGGACATTTTATCCCCCGGTGCCGCTGATGGCGGAGCTCGCCCACGAGCTGGGCGGGGCTGACGCTCCGGTGTTCTCACGTCCGAATATCGAAGACAGCGATCTCGCCGCAGCATTGATGGCAGCACACCAGAGCTCGACCTCACCAGACGCGACGCAGGCCGAGACGTCGCTGCTCGTCGCGCTGAGGCATCTCATCGTTCGGCATGGCGATTGCAGCGGGCGGGTAGAGGAGATCGAAAGCTCGGGATCGCGACAGAGGTTCTCGCTCTACGAGAACCTTGTCGAAAGCGACCTTGGCTCGCAGTTCGACCTGCAGCGGCTTGCCGACGCCGCGCGCGTCACCCGATTCCAGGTCATCCGGGATTTCAAGAAAGCGATTGGCCTGACGCCTGCAGCCTATATCCGCGACCGGAGACTGCGTCGCGCCAGTTTCTTGATCGAACAGGGGCTCGGCCTCGCCGAGGCCGCCATTGCGGCAGGTTTCGCCGACCAGAGCCATCTTTCCCGTGCGTTCCGGACCATGCATGGCATGACGCCAGGCATGTTCAGGAGAGGCAGAACTCCCGAACCAAACCGAGTTCACATCGACATGAAATGATCGGGCAGTGGCCGGACCACCAATGTCGGCGCCAATTGGTTCCCGGCGCAACCTTGCGTTGTCATTTCGCCGCCGCCTCCACCCGGTCCGCAGCGGCGGCCAGCACGGCGCGGTCGCCCTCCTCGTACAAGCGATGGATCGAGATGGCGCTGACGCGCCAGCCTTCGGGCGTCCGCACCAGCCGGTGCAGATAGCTGGCGCCGACCGTCCAGAACCGCGTGTCGATCCAATGGGTAGCGCGAACATGGCTGCGCGCGGCTGCGTCGTTGCCCGCGCCTTCGACAACGATGTTGGTGATAAGGTGCTGGGTGGCGTCGAAGCCCGGCAGCAGGCCTTGCCACTGAGCAATCAGCGCGTCGCGGTCGCTGGTCGCGGCTTCGCCACCGAAAAGGCTGCTATAGTCTGTCGTGACGCGGGTCGTGAAATAGGATTTTACCCGATCCCATTCGCGCAAATCGGCATAGAGGCCGATCCCCGCCACCGCCTCGGCGATGGCGGTCTTGTCTTCGCTCGTCAGCGCAGCCGTGGACTGCATGGTGCTCAAGGCGGGCAGAGCGGTAAGCGTCGCGGCAAAAACTGCCGAGGCCAAAACAAACCGGCGGGTGACGGGGCTCATTGTCCCGCCTCCCCTGCACCGCCCAGCGTGGCGCGGAAATGCGCGGCAACGGCGTCGCTCGCCGACTTCACCGGCGCAGCGCGGTCGTAGAAGTCGAACTGGGTGACGTTGTCGAGCCACAGCTGCTGCTTCGGCCCGGTCAGCCGCGCATAGAATTTGCGCGCGCCCTGCGGGATGGCAGCCGCCTCGCTATGCACCATCAGCAAGGGCTGATGCAGGCGCCGGGCAGCCTGGATCGCATCGAATGTCAGCCAGCCGCGCCAAAAGGCCGGGTCGGCCTCGTTGCGCCAGGCCGGGATCATGCCGCGACCAGCCTCTGTATAGTAAGGCACCTTGAACATGATCGCCCGCTCGTCGGCCAGGCTGGCGGCGGGCAGGAAAGCCTGCTTGTCGGTGCGGCGATAGGCGGCCTCGGCCGCATCACCCACGGCTTCAAGCCTGGCAATGCCGTCCTTGCCGCCATAGGTCTGCTCGACCACCTCGGCATCGTGCAGCCAGGGCGCGACCAAAGCGACCGACTTGATCGCGGCATTTTTGGCGGCGGCAGTGACCATGTAGCCGGAGCTGGCGCAAATGCCGAGCCCGCCGATGCGGTCCTTGCTGATCTCTGGCCGGGCCGCGAGATAGGCGACCGCCGCCTCGATGTCGGCGACCTTGGCGCTGGGGTCCTCATACTGGCGGCGGGCGCCGCCGCTCTCGCCCCAACCGCGAAAATCGAAGGTCAATGCGACGAAGCCGCGGTCGGCCAGCTCGCGGGCATAGCGGGCCGGCATCTGTTCCTTCACCGTCATCCAGGCGCCGGTCACGACCAGCGCGGGCCGAGGTTTCGCGTCCAGATCCTCGGGCAGATAGAGATCGCCGACGATCTGCTCACCGTGCGAGGCGAAAGCAACGCGCTCGACGCGCGATGCGGCGAAGGCGCTTGAGCCGAGGGCGACAGCGGTTGCCGTGGCTAGCGTCAGGATTTTCAACATCGCAAATCTCCTTTGGCCGGGAACGAAAAGCGCGGCGCGATGGATTAAAGGCCACCGTCTCAGCGGTCATCCGCCAGTCGGCCGGGCAGTGGCTTCAGCTTGTAGTGCGCCCAGTAGAAGGCGTCCGACTGGTACATGTCGGTCAAGAAATTCTGCGCCTCGGCGATCTTGCCGTCCCTGATGCGAAACATCAGCGTGTAGAGCTGGTCGATCTCGGGACCTGAGCCGACGTTCGACCATCCGCGATGGATATCGACGACGAGATCGCCCTGCGCTTGGAAGAAGATCGGCTCAGCCCTGAATTTGCCGTCGGCCAGGCCACGGAAGAAGGCGACCACTTCCTCCGGCCCGCGCTTGTCGCCGGCCAGCGGATGATGGCCGGGAATGCGCCACAGGATGTCGGCCGCCAGGAAGGGCCGAACCGCCTCAGGGTTCCCGGTCGCATAGGCTGCGTAATAGTCCTTGATCAACTGGATGTTGCGGTCTTCCTGCGGGCCGCCGTTGGCGGGGGCGGCGGACACCGCCAGGAGAGCGCCGGCGGCGAGCGAAGCGAGCCTGGTCATCGGTCCTGTCTCCTTGCCTGATCAAGCCGTCGCAACAGCGAGGCCGTTCGTCGGGCCCAACATGAGGCTTTTGGTTCACCGGAAAAACCCGTATAGTCCGACAAAGCTATTTGGAATATCCTCACAATGCGACTCGACCAGTTCAGCGGCATCGTCGCCTTCGTGAAGGTCGCGGAGGCAAAAAGCTTCACCCGCGCCGCTGCCGAACTCGGCGTCGCCCCGGCCTCGCTCAGCGAGGCGGTCAAGGGCCTCGAGGAGCGTCTCGGGGTGCGGCTCCTCAACCGCACGACCCGCAGCGTCGGCCTGACCGAAGCCGGAGCCCACTATTTCGACCACGTGCGCCCAGCGGCTGAGGAGATCCGGGCGGCAGGCGCGACACTGCGCGAGACGCGCGACCGCCCCGCCGGCACGCTGCGCCTGAGCCTGCCGTGGATCGCCGCGCCGCTGCTGATCGAGCCGCTGATGGGGCCGTTCATGGATGCCTACCCGGAGGTGCGGCTTAGCCTGATCTTCGACGACAATTTCGTCGATATCGCCGCGCAGGGCTTCGATGCCGGCCTGCGGATCGGCGAGCTTCTCGAAAAGGATATGATCGGCGCGCGTCTGGGCGGGCCGTTGCAGACGGTGGTGTTGGGCAGCCCCGACTACCTGGCGCGTAACGGCACGCCGAAGCGGCCCGCCGACCTCGCTGCCCACCGCTGCATCGCCTTCGCCTTCACCCGCACCCGCGCCATCTCGCCCTGGGAGTTCGTTGTCGATGGACGCCAGGTCGAGTTCACGCCCGACGCACGTCTGGTCGTGAACACACTGCCGCTCTGCATCACCGCCGCCGCGCAAGGGCTTGGCCTGGCCTTTGCCGTCGAAGGCCTCGCTGCGCCGCTTCTCGCCTCAGGCGCGCTGGTCAAGGTGCTGGAGCCTTTCTGTCCCACCTACGAACCGCTCCACCTCTATTATCCCAGCCGTCGCCTCGTCCCGCCAAAGCTGCGGGCGTTCATCGATTTCGTCCGCGCCAACGCGCACAATTTGCGGATCTGATGCGCCGCCGCGAAACCAGCCATGACGCATATCGGCGAGCCGGTCCGGCTCACCCCAGGCGCCGACCATCTGCCGGGTGGCAGCGTTGAGGCGGTTGAAGGCATTGATTGGCCGCATTGCAAACGGCAACAACCCGTCGACCGTTGAGCCAAGAGTTCCGGCTTTCGCGGCACGGAGCCCGATGCTAAGGGCTGCAAATCTTGAAACAGCAACGGATCGCCCTGTGACCGACACCGAACGCCCTCGCCTGCCGCTGATCGAAATCTGCGTCGAAGGCATCGATGGGTTGCTCGCCGCGCAAGCCGCCGGCGCCGACCGGGTCGAGCTCTGCGCCAGCCTCGTCGAGGGCGGCGTCACACCGAGTTTTGGCATGGTGCGCGCAGCTCTCGAACTGGCGACGATCCCATTCCACGTCATCGTGCGGCCGCGCGGCGGCGATTTTCTCTACAGCGACGCCGAGTACCGTTCGATGCTCACCGATGTGAGCGCGCTGCGCGAGCTTGGCGTCGCCGGTGTCGTCGTCGGCTGCCTGAATGCCGACGGTACCATCGACGAAAAGCGGATGAGCGACTTGGTGCAGGCGGCAGGGCATTTGAACGTCACCTGCCACCGTGCCTTCGACATGACGCGCGATCCGACTGATGCGCTGGAAGCGCTGATCCGCAGCAAGGTCGGCCGCGTGCTGACCAGCGGCCAGCGCGACACCGCATTGGAGGGCGTGGCCCTGCTGGCGGACTTCGTCCGACAGGCGGGGAAGCGCATCATCATCCTCGGCTGCGGCGGGCTCGACCCGAACAACATCGCCGAGGTGCGGGAAAGAACCGGACTGACCGAAATGCATTTCGCCGCACTCAAGGACGTGCCGAGCGTCATGCGTTACCGCAATCCGCGGGTTGGCATGGGCGGCACCGACCTCGACCGCGAGTACCGCAACACGGTGACCGACGCGGCGCTGGTGGCGGCGACGATTGCGGCGGCGAGAGCATGATCCCGAAGCAGCAAAACACGCAGGCACGCCTGCCGATCGACCGGGTTTCGCCGCAGGACGAGCCCGCCATCCTCGCCCTCAACAACGCGCACGCGGCCGAGTTGTCGTGGCTTGAGCCAGGACGCCTGTCCTTCCTGCTCGACGAAACGTTCTATGCGCGCCGCATCGGCGCGCTCGAAGCCTTCATCATGACCTTCGACCAGGACGCCCGCTACGACAGCCCGAACTTCCTGTGGTTCCGCGAGCGCTATCCGCGCTTCGTCTATGTCGACCGCGTCGTCGTTGCGGGAGAAGCGCGTGGCCGCGGCCATGCCCGGCGGCTCTATGAGGATCTGTTCGACCATGTCTCGCGTGCCGGCCAGACCATCGTCACCTGCGAGGTGAATGCCGAACCGCCCAACCCGGCTTCGGATGCCTTTCACGCCGCGCTCGGCTTCGTCGAGGTCGGTGACGCGGTGATCCACGGCGGCAAGAAGGCGGTGCGCTACTATACCAGGCAGGTAGGGGAGTAAGGGAGTAGGGCAGTATGGGAGTAGGGAACAGGGTAAATTGGCTGGGTCGGCGAGCGACGTAACATACTCCCCTACTGCCCTACTGCCCTACTGCCCTACTGCCCTACTGCCCTACTGCCCTACTGCCCTACTGCCCTACTGCCCT